>JANLYU010000448.1:0-13087 GCA_031365785.1 Flavisolibacter sp.
ACTTTTTTCAGGTCAACAACGAGGTCAACGGAACCTACCAGTTCAACATCACCCGGGACATCGGGTCTACTACACAGGTAGGTTATTCGGTACAGTATGAAAAGAACCGGTATTCCCTTCTTCAGGGCCGTGGTCTCAGCCCCTTTGTCCAAACAGTGAATGGTGCCAGCACCGCGCTGCCGAGTTCAGACGACAGAAGTGAGTTATCCGTATCAGGTGTCTATGTGCAACAAAATTTCCATTTCAAAAATTTTCTTTACCTCACCGGGGCTGTACGGCGCGACGGCTCGTCCGTATTTGGGGAGAACCAGCGCAACCAGATATATTATAAGGCGAGCGGAAGTTTCATCGTTTCTGAATTTGATTTCTGGAAAAAGAATTTGTTGTGGTGGAACACGCTAAAACTCCGTGCGGCTTATGGTGAATCCGGAAACCTTACAGGTATCGGAGCATATGATCGTACCAATGTGTACAGCACCAATTCATTTTTAAGCAGGACATCTTTATTTTCCAGTTCAAGGCTGGCCAACGAAAATGTAAAACCTGAACGTCAGAAGGAAATCGAAATAGGTACGGATATCTCCCTGCTGAAAGACCGAATTGGCATTCAGTTCAACTGGTATAAAAAAAGAGTAGAAGACCTCCTCATCAACAGGCAGATCGCTCCTACGAATGGATTTTCTAGCCTGCTGGATAACTTTGGCTCCCTTCAGAATAAAGGATTTGAGCTAGTACTTACCGGAACACCGGTCAATCATAGAAATTTTCACTGGAATATAACGGCCATCTATAACCGCAACAGGAACAAAGTCCTTGAAGTGGGACCAGCGCTCACGTTATTCGGTACCAATGGAGGCGCTCCCATTGCTTTGCTGGAAGGTTATCCCGTGGGTGTTTTCTATGGAACTTTCTTTGCTAAGGATAACACCGGTGGACTCATCAAAACTCCTGCTGGCTTTCACCAGATTGAAAGAGGGTTGCAGGTAAGTCCGCTAAATTATGTTGCCAAGCGTGATGTGAACGGCCTGGTAGATCAGAGCCCTTCATTCGTCAGCTTGCGGAAAGTTATTGGGGATCCCAACCCGGATTATACAGGTTCTCTGGTCAATGAAATTGAATTCATGAAATTCAACCTTCGGGTGCAGTTAGATGCCGTGCAGGGCAATGAGGTATTCAATGCAGACTTCAGAACCCGACAAGGTGTAGGCAATGGGCTGGTAGCTGAACAAGAACACAGGGGAAACCTTCCACGAGGATGGATCAGCAACATTTATCAGATCGAAGAATGGAGGGTGCAGGATGGATCTTTTGTGAAACTGCGTGAAATTTCTCTGACCTATTCATTGGGAAAAATGAATTTATTTGATGACCTCACCATTTCATTCAGTGGACGAAACTTGTTTTCATGGGACCATTACAAAGGATATGATCCTGAAGTGAATGCAGCGGGACAAAGTACACTTTTGCGTGGAATTGATTTTGGAGCAGTTCCTATTCCAAGAACTTATAAGATTGGTGTAGCAGCTAAATTCTAACCCATTAATTTTTTTTATGAAAAAACAAATCACGTCTTCCTTATACGCTCTGCTGGCAATAGTGCTCATAACCACTTCGTCCTGTAAAAAGAATTATATCAACCCGGGGGCCGCTACAGAAGACCAGGTTTTCAGTTCGCCATTGGGCCTCACAGGTGTTGTCAATGGCCTTCAAAGAGTATATACTGCCGGAAGGGCAAGTTCCCTTTATAACAAGATTACACTTGATGGGTTGCTGACCAATCAATTGATCGTTCTCAACCAGGGAAATACATCAGAGTACCAACTGCAACTGGGCGGCGGATCGGTTGATGGAACCAATAGCATTTTGGGTGGACTTTTCACCACCAGCAATAAAATTATTTATGATGCCGATAAAGTCATTGCCAGTGCGGCGGGATTAGCAGATAAGGGATATGCCAGTGGATTGATCAGTTATGCGGCCATTTTCAAAGCGCTGGCCCTTGGAGACCTAACTATGTTCTGGGAAAAAGTACCAGCCGATATTGGAAAGAATATTAGTTACGTAGACAGGGCGCAGGGTTATAACAGGGCAATTGCTACCATTGATAACGCATTGGCTGCCATCAATGCCACACCTGTGAGTGCGCCATTCCTTGCCAATATTCCGGCAGGTATTGACATCGTCAATACCCTACATGCATTAAAAGCCAGGTATTCTTTGTTTACAGGAAATTATGCGCAGGCTTTATCAGAAGCAAATGCCGTTAACCTCAATGTGAAATCCGTATTCAATTTCACCTTGCAGAACCTCAACCCAATATTTGAAACAGTAACTTCTACCAATAATGTTTATGCACCAATAGATTCTACGCTCGGACTTCCACCCGCGCTGGCACCGGATGTACTGGATAAAAGAGTTCCTTTTTATGTTTCCACTAATGCCACCAACCCCCGTTTCAGGGTCAATGGTTTTGGTGCAGCTTCCACCACACCATGGCCTGTATATCTTCCAGGAGAAATCACACTGATCAAAGCAGAAGCCTATGCCCGTCAGTCGCCACCGGACCTTGCCAATTCATTGGTTGAATTGAACAAGGTCGTCACCAAGAAACCTTCAAATGATCCATTTGGTGTGGGTGCAGACCTTCCACCTATTGTGGGTCCGCTGACTCAGGCGCAGTTGCTGGATTTAATTTATAAACACCGGAGCATAGAACTCTTCATGTCCGGACTGAAATTGGAAGACATGCGCAGGTTCGGAAGGCCCACTTCAGAAAGAAGAAGGAATTTTCTTCCCTATCCGTTTCTTGAAAGGGACAACAACCCCAACACACCTGCCGATCCTTCTTTTTGAGCAACTATACATGAAGTAAATGAAGCAACCTATATTCCATGATGCGTTGAACTGTTTATGGGCAGGCAGGCAATGCACTATATCATCTGGATAAACACTTCATCGATTTCATAGTAACTAATTAGAGGTCTGCGCTATACCTATTAGGGTTTTAAAAATTTAATATTGCGCTGGATGCCTTTGAATTTTGCTCGTGACAAAGGAGAGTGTTTGAAAATAGTTTTAAAAGTTGCTTCACTCATTTCCTCCCATTCCCTGGTAGAAAGGTTCAACAGTTCTGGTAGTGGGCTGAATGCTTTTTCATGATGCGGCTGACTAAAGCTGTTCCATGGACATACATCCTGGCAGGTATCGCATCCGAACATCCAGTTGCTGAATTTTCCTTTCATGCTTTCTGGAATCAGTTCATTTTTAAGTTCAATGGTAAAATAGGAAATGCACTGGCTTCCATTAATGGTTTTGTCTGGCAGTATGGCTTCTGTGGGACAAGCATCAATGCAGCGCCGGCAGCTTCCACAATAATCCCTGGCGAACGGATCGTCAAATTCAAGGTCCAGGTCCGTGATCAGAGTAGCGATAAAAAAGAAGGAGCCGCTTTGTTTGTTGATCAGGTTCCCGTTCTTTCCAATCCAACCGAGCCCGCTTTGAAGCGCCCAGCTTCGTTCCAGCACCGGAGCGGAATCTACAAAACCACGCCCGGCGAACTGCCCAATAGAATGTTGGAGGTCTCTGATCATGGAGGTCAGCTGAACTTTGATCACTTCATGATAATCCTGGCCATAGGCATACTTGGAAACCTGGTTTTCCTGGGGAATTTCAGATAAAGGAAAATAATTTTTGAGAACAGTAATTACAGACCTCGCACCCGGGACCAGTTTGCGCGGGTCAATCCGGAGATCAAAATGGTTTTCCATGTATTGCATTTCCCCGTGCATGCCCTGCTTCAACCAGGTATCAAGCCGCCTGGCATCATCATCCAGTTGTTGGGCCATGGCAATACCACAATAATCAAAACCGTACAAGGAAGCGGCTTGTTTGACCAAAAGGGTATTTGTTGCTTTTACAGACAATTAAAAAGTTTGATCAGGTAGTCACATCATCCTGCAAATGTAAGTAGTGATACAACCGCTCTACTACAGGCCATTCAAATGAACGCGGTTTTAGCGGAAAAAACCCCGCTGAAAAAAGCAATTTGGAAGAAATGGTTTGCCCTATTTAAAACTAATGATCAGGGCCCAGGTCGCTCAGGATCATGGTCGCGGTAGCAATTTAGCAGGATGAGCATGTAAAGACATTTCCTGGTAAAAGCGTCTGTATGGTAGGCTCATACAATTTTTTCTGTCAAATTGCAATCACTCCTGAGCCAAAATTAGTATAAGTGTATACTATCAAAGTGCAGTTATTTCTATATAAAGCTATTGTATTTCAAAAAAAATAATGATATTGTTGAAACACCAGCTGCATGAGAATTTCAATTGCCCTTTTTTTTTGTGCCTGTACCTTCACGGTTTTTTCACAGGAAGTCAGCCCCTTTACAAAGTTCGGAAAAATTAGTCCGGCAAATTTTGAAAAAAAAGTATATGCCATCGATAGCAATGCTCACGCTGTGGTTCTAAGCGATATAGGCCAAACTTCTATTGAAGGAAATAGCAAAGGATCATTTTCTATCAATTTTACCCGGCACCGTGTGGTGCATATTCTCAACAAAAACGGATATGATGTATCCAACGTGGAAATTCCTTTGTATTCAAATGGGTCAGAAGTAGAAAAACTGGAAAACATCCGGGGTGTGACCTACAACATGGAAAATGGGCATATTACCGAAACCAAACTGGATAAGGGAGGAATTTTTGCGGAAAAGGTGAGTAAAAACCTGAACCGGAAAAAGTTTACCATGCCTAATGTTAAAGAAGGATCTATTATTGAATATGAATACACCGTTATATCGGATTATATTACCAATCTTGATCCCTGGCTCTTTCAGGAAGACATTCCAATATTATGGAGCGAATGTAAGCTGAGCGTTCCCCAGTTTTATACTTATGCCTTTCTGAGTCATGGATACCACCCCATGCATATCAATGACAGGAAGGATCGGATAGCCAACTTTATTTTGTCTGATAACACGACGGCCGGTGCTACGGATAGATCATCTTTCACTTCGGGTGTTACCGACTGGAGATGGGTGATGGTAGACGTGCCCCCCATTAAACAAGAAAGTTTCACGTCTGCGCTTAAAAATCATTTGGCTAATATAGAATTTCAACTGGCTTCCGTTAGTTATCCTTATACACCACAAGATTTCAGGTCTACGTGGAATGGCCTCATCAAGGAATTGAATGAATCGGAATATTTTGGCGCTCACCTAAATAAGGATAATAACTGGATGTCGGATGATATGAAATCGGTTTTGGCGGGCACCACGGCTCCGATGGATAAAGCCAAAAAAATTTATAGTTATGTCAGGGATAATTTTAATTGCATCGATTATAGTGCGCTACACATGAGCCAGACTCTCAAAAATGTTTTCAAATCCCGCAAGGGTAATGTTTCAGATATCAACCTGTTATTAACAGCCATGCTTAAGTATGCAGGACTGGAGGCCTATCCCGTAATATTAAGTACTACCGACCATGGATACGCATTAGAAAATTACCCAATGATTACCAGCTTTAATTATGTGGTGGCGCAATTGAAAGAAAATGGTAAAGAATATTTTCTTGATGCCAGCCATACCGGCCTCGGATTTGGATGGATGTTGCCTGAATGCTATAACGGGCATGCGCGTCTGGTAGACGACATGGCTTCACCTATTTCTTTGTCTGCGGATTCACTGAAAGAAAAGAAGCTCACTGTGGTATTTATGACTAATGATAAAGATGGAAAACTCGTGGGAAGCATACACCATAATCCTGGCTATTATGAGTCCTATTCCGACCGGCAAAAAATCAAGGAAAAAGGAACAGAAGCTTTTTTCAAGGATAAGCAAAAAGATTTGGGTGCGGATATACAGATAAAAAACCCAGGCATTGATTCTTTGGATCAACTTGATATACCTATCCGTGTTCATTATGATTTTGAAATGAATCCCCATCAGGCTGACCTTCTGTACGTGAATCCATTATTCAGTGAATCATGGAAGAAAAATCCATTCAAGGCTGCGCAACGTTATTATCCTGTGGAAATGCCTTATACAAGCGATGAAACTTATTTACTCACCATGGAGGTACCCGAATCATACGAGGTGGACGAATTACCCAAACAGGTGGTAGTGAAACTTGATGATCAAGAGAGTGCCTACTTCGAGTACCGCATTACCTATTCCGCATCCACCATATCCATGCGCTGCCGGCTTAAAATATCCAAAATACTTTTTCTTCCGGAACAATATGAATCACTGAGGGAATTTTTCAACATGGTGGTCACCAAGCAAAATGAACAGATCGTATTTAAAAAGAAAAAATAAATCATGCGCCTCCTTATTCTCCTGTCTACTACCCTTTTTTTGCATTCAATGATTTTTGCCGGTGATAAAAAATATCCGGTCAGCGAGATACCGCCGGAACTTTTAAAGAAAGCCAATGTGGTGAAAAGAATGGAAGATATTAGGTATGAATTCATCAATACCAAAGAAGCCATATTCAGTAGAAAAGTGGTGCTGACCATTTTAAATGAGAATGGCAACCGATATGCTAGCATGGTGGTGGGTTACGACAAACTCCGGAAAGTGACATCAATGGAAGGTGCTTTATACGATGCACTGGGAAATCTTATCAAACGAACGAAGAACAAGGACATTCTGGATTACAGTGATATAAATGAGATCAGCCTATATGATGATAACCGGGTGAAAGTGCATGATTTTGGATTTCGCTCTTATCCTTATACTGTGGAATATGATGTGGAGATGAAATTCAGTACCACTTATGGATTTCCTGACTGGAAGCCACTCGCCTATGAAGGCTTGTCTGTGGAGGAAAGTTCCTATACCCTTATCACACCCGAAACTTACCAGGTTCGATTCAAAGCTTTTAATTATAGCAACGCTCCACAAACTTCTTTGGTAAAAAATAATAAGTTAATGACCTGGATGGTCAAAGGGTTGCCGGTGTTGGAAAGACCTTTTGCTTCACCGGTGTTACATGAGCTGACCCCGGTTATTTTATTTGCACCTTCTGAATTTGAAATGGAAGGATATAAGGGGAATGCAAGCACCTGGCAGGGTTTGGGTAAATTTTCCCAGGAATTGAACCAGGGCAGAGACAAGCTTCCGGAAAATATGATACAGAAAGTTAAAGAGCTGACGGCAGGTATCGTAGACGACAAAGAAAAAGTTAGAGTGCTGTATCAGTACCTCCAGCAAAACACAAGATATATTAGTATCCAATTGGGTATTGGCAGCTTGCAGCCTTTTGAAGCCAGCTTTGTAGCCCAGAAAGGTTATGGCGATTGCAAAGCATTGAGTAATTATATGTTTAGCCTTCTTAAAGCGGCAGGTATCAAATCCTGTCACGCATTGGTCAATGCCGGAAGGGATATGGAAGACAGGGACCTAGTAGAAGACTTTCCTTCTCACCAATTCAACCATATGGTCATTTTTGTACCCTTTGTGAAGGATACGATTTGGCTGGAGTGTACCAGCCAGACCGACGCACCGGGTTACATGGGTGGATTTGCAGGTAATAGAAAAGTGTTGGCCATTACCGACGAAGGAGGGCAGTTGGTAAACACACCCACTTATGGAATTAATGAAAATACACAGGTACGCAAAATAGAAGCCAGGCTGCTTCCAGATGGTTCCCTGGATATGAAAGTGATGACCAGCTATGCGGGATTGCAGCAGGATCACCTTCAATACCTGCAGGCCAGCCTTTCAAAGGATAAAATCAAAGAAATGCTTCAGGAAAACCTGGAACTGGCATCCTATGAAATTGTCAATTTTAAATATGAGGAAGAAAAAAAAGCACTCCCGATATTGAAAGAACAGCTGGAGATAAAAGTGAATAATTATGCCAACATCACCGGTAAACGTCTTTTTATTGTACCTAATATTTTGAATCCAGGGGGTGCCCAGCTTTCAGATGAAATCAGAAAATTTGATTTTGTTTTTGATGAATCATTTCATCATGAAGTCAGCGAAGAAATAGAAATACCTGAAGGCTATGAAATGGAAGCTTTACCTGCAGCAGTGGAATTAAAAACCAAATACGGCACTTATTCTTCCTCTTCAAAATTGGTAGGAAACAAAATAATTTATAATAGGGTCAGGGAACAGTTTTGCGGCCGCTTCCCGCCATCTGAAAATGCTGCCATCACTCAGTTTTTTTCCGATATCTTCCAATCAGACCGTAGTAGGATGGTTCTGGTGAAAAAAAGCTGATGTTCATGGATTCATTTCAACACCTGGCACAGGATGTTGCGGTGGTTACTTGCACTTGCTCCCCAGCTTTTCATCAATAGCATTTTTCATTTCCATATAGGCATCCTTTTTTTGTTCGCTAAGTATAGTTTTTGTAAAAAAAAGGCAGGCATATCCCCTGCACCAATCCACCATGGGCCAGGTACCAAACAAACCGGGACTTGATAAAACACTGGCAATTCCATCCTTACCCTCTTCCACCACCCAGCTTCCTAATGCGTAATTGAAACCTGACGCTGCCTTCGGGGCAAATCTGATCTGTTCCTGCCGCGTTTGTTGAGTGCGTAATTCTTTAACTGATGCTTCACTGAGCACCTGCACCCCATTGTATTTTCCGTTATTGAGCAGCATCTGAAGAAAATGCATGTATTCTTCTGCACAGGATTGCGCGCCTCCTGATGGATTGATGGCTGATCCGTCGAGCATACTGAAAGTGGTCTTGCGCATGGCCAGTGGATTGAACAATTGCTGTTTGATCAGCATATCAAATTTCTTTTTGCCTACGATTTCCAGAATGCGTGCCGCAATGTTTAAACCAATGGGACTGTAACTGAAGTCTGTTCCCGGGTTAGTTTTAATTTCTTTTTTTGCATAAGATTCTACTTCTTCCTGCAGCGAACTGAATTTTTTCTTATTAAAAAACCCGCCCTCATTTTGTATGCCAGTGAAGTGAGAAAGGCAATGACGGATGGTAATATAATTTTTACCATAAGTCTCGAAGATGGGCAGGTACCGGCTGATCTTATCATCCAGAGAAATTCTTCCTTCCTCAACAAATTTCATCACCATTGCAGCAGTCAGCCACTTGCTGCATGAAGCTATCGGCACCACTGTTTTAGCATCCATATCGCCCAATTCCCTTTTATAAACCATGGTGTCGGTCCAAACCATAGCCACAAAAGAATTTCCCAGCAACTTTTGATTTTTCTGCACCAATCCATCCAGACTTTCGAAACTGGCTATACCTACTTCTTTGACAACCTTTTTCCTTGGCTGTGCATGAACCACCTGAAGAAGTAACAGTAAAACAGCCATTGAACTGAATTTCAGGCAGTTGATGATGAGTTTATATGACATAGTTACGGGAATTTTGAAATGGTTTACTATTTGCGACTGGAGTTGCTGAAAGTGGGTGATCACCAATCCAATCAGGTTATGTACCGCCCTCCTTCGAAAGTATAAAGTAAAACTTTAAACAAAACACAATACCTCCATGAATCTTTCCAATTTCACGATAAAAGCTTCTGAAGTGATTCAACAGGCCCAACAACTTGCTTTTAACAACGGGCATTTAAATATTGAAACAGAACATATTTTAAAAGCGCTGCTGGATCAGAAGGATTCACCAGTAGAATTCCTGTTAAAGAAAAATGCAGTCAATATCAACCAGTTGGAAGCGCGCCTTGACCAACAGATGGATCGCCTGCCTAAAACATCCGGATCTGAGCCAGCCCAGAATATTTCCCGCGAAACGAATAGTGTAGTTCTCCGCGCTGGAGCGGCATTGAAACAGTTCCATGATGAATTTATCAGTCCGGAACATTTATTACTGGCCCTCGTACAGGGCAATGACAACACGTCAAAACTTTTGAAAGAAGCTGGCGTCAATGATAAAGGCATCATCACCGCCATTCAGGACTTACGCAAAGGATCCAAAGTAACTTCACAGACACATGAAACACACTTTAATGCACTGAATAAATATGCTAAGAATCTCAATGAGATGGCCCGCCAGGGAAAATTGGATCCGGTCATAGGCCGGGATGAAGAAATCAGAAGAACCCTTCATATCCTGACAAGGCGTTCTAAAAACAATCCCATTCTGGTGGGTGAGCCTGGGGTGGGTAAAACTGCCATCGCGGAAGGTCTGGCTATTCGTATCGTCAATGGCGACGTGCCGGAGAACCTGAAATCAAAAACGTTGTATGCACTCGATATGGGTCAGCTGATTGCCGGAGCAAAATACAAAGGTGAGTTTGAAGAGCGGCTGAAAAGTGTTGTAAAAGAAGTGGCTACCAGTGAGGGAGAGCTCATTCTATTTATCGACGAAATACATACACTGGTTGGTGCAGGGGGTGGGGAAGGAGCCATGGATGCAGCCAACATCCTGAAGCCTGCACTGGCACGAGGTGAACTGCGCGCCATTGGTGCCACTACATTGAACGAATACCAGAAATATTTCGAAAAGGACAAGGCACTGGAAAGAAGGTTTCAGAAAGTGATGATCAATGAACCTAACATCGAAGACGCCATCTCTATTTTGAGGGGCCTAAAAGATCGCTATGAAACACACCATCATGTTCGCATCAAAGATGAAGCGATCATTGCAGCGGTTGAACTTTCCGTTCGTTACATCACAGACAGGTTTTTGCCTGATAAAGCCATTGACCTCATAGATGAAAGCGCAGCCAAACTGAGACTGGAAATGAATTCCATGCCTGAAGAACTTGACAAGCTGGAACGTCAGATCCGCCAATTGGAAATTGAACGCGAAGCGATCAAACGGGAAAATGATGATGATCAGTTGAAAGAGCTGAATACCACTATTGCCAATCTGGCTGTAGAGCGGGATACACTAAAAGCCAAATGGCAGGAAGAAAAAGAGCTGGTTGAAAAAATACAAAATGCCAAAGCCGGTATAGAGAACCTGAAGCTGGAAGCTGAAAAGGCAGAACGGGAAGGTGATTACGGAAAAGTAGCGGAAATCAGATATGGCAGGATCAAGGAACAGGAAAGCATGATCCATGGACTGCAGGCCCAACTCAATGAATTGAGTCGCCACAGCAGGCGTCTGATGAAAGAGGAAGTGGATGCTGAAGACATTGCAGAAAGTGTGGCCAAGTCAACAGGAATCCCGGTGTCTAAAATGTTGCAAAGTGAAAAGGAGAAACTGCTGAACCTGGAAGATGAATTGCACAAGCGGGTTGTAGGACAGGAAGAGGCCATCACCGCCGTGGCAGATGCCATCAGGCGGAGTCGCGCAGGCCTTCAGGATCCTAAGCGTCCAATCGGATCATTTATTTTTCTGGGTACAACGGGGGTGGGTAAAACGGAACTGGCCAAGGCGCTGGCTGATTATTTGTTTGATGATGAACACATGATGACCCGCATAGACATGAGTGAGTACCAGGAAAAACATTCGGTGTCCCGACTCGTGGGTGCTCCACCCGGATACGTAGGATATGATGAAGGTGGACAATTGACAGAAGCAGTGCGCAGGAAACCTTACCAGGTGGTGTTGCTTGATGAAATAGAAAAGGCACACCCGGATGTATGGAATGTATTGCTGCAGGTATTGGACGATGGTCGTTTAACAGACAACAAGGGTCGTGTGGTAAATTTTAAGAATACTATCATTATTATGACTTCCAACATGGGAAGTGATATCATACAGGAAAACTTTGCAGAGGTAACTGAAAAAAACAAGGAACAGGTAGTAGATCGTACCCGCCGCGATGTGATGGTGCGGCTTAAGGAAACCATTCGCCCGGAATTTCTGAACAGGATAGACGAAGTGATTTTGTTTCAGCCTTTAATGAAGACGGAGATCCGGGGCATTATCAGGATACAGCTGGATGCGTTGAAGAATCTGGTCATGCAAAGTGGTATTCAGTTACAGTTTTCAGATTATTTGCTGGATTATCTTTCTGAAAATGGCTTTGATCCCCAATTCGGTGCCCGTCCTTTAAAAAGGTTGATTCAAAAGGAAATTGTAAATAATCTGAGTAAGAAGATCCTGGGTGGAGCCATCGACAAATCACATCCGGTCCTGGTAGATGTTTTTGATGGTACAGTGGTGTTCAGGAATGAAGGGTCTGCAGAAGATGCTATAAAAAAAGAAGTGCCTCATATAGTAAAGTAACGCGGTCTTTATTCCAAAAAATTATTTTTCATGAAGTGGGACAGCTGAGGATTCTTATTTATTGGCCGCGATTCTCCAGATAGTATTGCTGGCATCATCACTTACCAGCATGGAACCGTCTGCCAGCAAGGCAATGCCCACTGGCCTTCCATGCACCTCACTTGAGGAAGGATTTTTTAAAAAACCTGTCAGGAAATCTTCCGGCTTTCCGGATGGCATACCATGACTGAATGGAATGAAAATTACTTTATATCCTGAAAGTGCTGAACGATTCCACGAACCATGTTGTGTTACAAAAGCACCACCCCTATATTTCTCAGGGAAAGCATTTTTATCATAGAATTTAATTCCCAGCGATGCAGTATGGGCACCCAATGACACATCGGGTTCAATGGCAGACGCTACCAGGTCTGGCCTTTGGTGATCTTTCATCCTTGGGTCTTCATGGTGGCCCCAAAAGCTGTAAGGCCATCCGTAAAATCCACCTGCCCGTACAGAAGTGGCATAATCAGGCACCAATTCATCACCCAGTTCATCTCTTTCATTCACGGCCGTCCACAGTGTTGAGGTGCCGGGTTCCCAGTCCATTCCTACCGGGTTGCGAAGGCCACTGGCGTAAACATGTTCTCCACTTCCGTCAGGATTGATCTCCAGGATATTTGCCCTTCGCACTTCATTATCCATTCCATGCTCCGCATTATTACTGCCAGAACCAACAGTTACATAAATCTTATCCCCTTTGGGACTACTGATGATATTTCTTGTCCAGTGATTATTATATCCTCCGGCAGGAAGTGATAGAATGGTTGTACCGGGTGCTGTAATCGACGTGCTGCCTTTGACATATGGATATTGTACAAGCCCGTCAGTATTGGCTACATAAAAATGGTCATGAAGCACCAACATACCCAAAGGCTGGTGAAGTTTTTCCAAAAAAATACTTTTGCTTTCGG
>JANLYU010000453.1:0-5311 GCA_031365785.1 Flavisolibacter sp.
TCCTTGTCATGGTATACATCCATGATCACGAAGCGGTCCTGCAAATCCACACATTGTTTAATAGCTGCTGTATGCACCTCGTAATAATCATTGGCCGTGGTGAGATTGATAGAATCAGGAAAGAGCAAGAGTGTCACTTCATCAATCTTCGAAATCTTATCGAGCCCATCGATCATTTCAGCGGCAACGATACCATTTGAATAATTACCTATCGACATGATCCAGCAGGGACCGCCACCATTGGCAAAAAACATTTGAAGGGAATAGTGCATGAGGAATTGCGAGCGTTTTGTTTCGTCAATTTTTCCATTCACGCCATCCTGGCTGAATATCAGTACCAGGCTTTCTGCTTTTTCCGGATCCGGGTAACCGAAATACTGTTCGTATTCGAGGAGGGATTCAATACGCCAGGGCATTTTCAGCAGGTCATCTTTTTCTTTCCATTTTGCTTTGGCGGTATAACCGATAAAGGCAGGAATTGCTGTTTCCACAGAAGCGATGGAAGGCGGAAGGTGCGGAATCTCTTCAATATATACCCCGGGGGATTTGTATTCTGCGGCCATAAAATTTGGTTTTTATTTTTATGATCAAATGATTTAGTGAACGATAGGAAACAGGTCAGATTCGGGTACGAATACATCGAAAAAGATCCGTTGGCTACTGTCTTTTTTCATGTCATAATTCACCGGTTGCGGCAAATAGCGCGTCGTGCTGCTACCACTGTCGGGAACCATGCTGTAATAATGGGAAAGCGATACCGGCATCCTTGAAATCAAAGCGCCATTTTCCTGTGCAAGAAAATTTTGTAAAGATGGGTTGAGCGCCAGTTGCCTGCCTTTGTTATTGAGGTAACGAAAATGACCCAGTCTGCTTTTTAGCATGATCTCAAAGACAGGCGCTTCCGTCCAGATGCCTAATGCGTTTTTGCGCCGTGCAATAAAACCGGAGCTGTCCACGAGATTGAAAGCACTGTTGGCATTCTTTGGCCTCAGGTGAATAAGGCCCCAGTTACCTGCTTTGTATAAATCACGGTCGAAAGCGATGGTTCTGGTTTCCGAATAACCATTGTCGCTTGTTACGGAAAGTGTGAAGAGTGACAGTGATGGTGTTCCTGTAAACCGGAGCTGTTGTTCTTTGTCGGAGAAATCAACCACCAGGTTTTTTATGGGATCAGGCTTGTCAAAACTTAGTTTTTTCACTTCTGTACCGCCGGCATCTTGCAGTAGGAATTCAAGGTGATGTACAGGGGATGAATGCATTATAGAATATTTGAATTGCAAGGGCAGCAGTAGGCGGTCACTTTCGTTGGCTAGGTATATGAGGGAAGGATCGAGTTGGAAGAGGGAGAAGTTTCCCTGATGATCATACAAAGCTTCCTGCAATTTTCCATTGGCAGCCACGGACAATTCACCCTGTTCATATTTGTGGCTCGCATTGTATGCAGCAACAGGGTTTGTAAGGAAAGGAAATACTCTTGGTCCGTTAATGTTTTCACTTGAAAAAATGTAAGTGGAAGGTATAGAGCGGACCAGCCGGCCATTGGTATACACATCCACAATGTTGTTCCTGCGGTTCAGACTAATGAAAATGTTCATAGAAGATGGAAGAGGATGTATGGGTGCAAACAATTCGCTTTTGTCGGGAAGAATGGTACGCACAACGCGGCAAAGAACGCGGCAGCCTGCAAAAGACGGAATGATTTTCAATCCCTGGCTTTCATAAAGGAGGCGTAAGGTTTCAGGAAATTCAAAACTGATATCACGACCGGTATGCTCACGGTCCTGGCTAAACGCCGTTTCCATCTCTGCAGCTCTCTTAGCTGCATCCGGTTCATTGAGTATGGAGCTGCCATCCTCGCGCTTCACAAAATATTCGTGGAGCAGTTTTACTTCAAACAATGTTTTATAAATCAGTTCCATTTAATTGTTGGGGACTACATGGTGATTAATTTCTTCCACTACAGGTACACGCCTGGCCACTGCATGATCGCTGATAGCGGCCAACCTCATTTTATACATCGCGAACGGAACCTGGCGTCCACCGAGCGATCCCCATAAATGGTTGATCTGTTCGAAGGTGAGCGTGTACAGCTCCATGGTATATTTCAAATCGGATATGCCTTCCTGCGTAAGATCGATGCCTGTGCCGGCGATGGATGAAGCAGCAGAAAAAGATGTTTTACCCTGGAGAAAGCGGATGATAAAACTCAAACGTCTTAATGCAAGCTGGTAACGGTCGCCAGAGTAATTACAGGTAAACAACACATACAGGTTCAGGAAAACGGGCGGGTTCTCATAGATGGCGCTACCGCTAAAAGGTCTTTTAAGCGCAGGCTGGTTTTTAAGTGCGCTTTCTTCTTCAATGTTTACCAGGGTAATGACAATATTATCGGTGAGTGTACTTCCGCTGGGTGTTTCCAGTAAACCAATATTGTCTACCACTACCGTTGCCGGATCGATACCTGCGAGATAATCGGCCAGTTCATTTCTCAGGAGCAGCATTACAATATCAATCATGTAATTGAGTTATCATTTTTCGGGTTCTCATTCAGCCTCGTAAAACTTTGGATAGGGATTTATTTAATTTTTGTTCATCATGGAGTTTGGCCAGGAGCCGGATCTTTTCTAATTTCAGGAGGGATATTTTATCACGCATAAAGCCAACCTGCTCTAATAACTTAATATTCTGGATCCGAAGCCTTCGAATAGTTTCCACCTGATCTTTTGGACAGGTTCCATTTTCTAATTCATTGACTGGCACCTGTACACTGATTGCAAGCCTTTTATTGGAGTTTTTTATTCCCGATATTGAATGCAATGGAAATTTGCTATTCATTCTTTCAAATGTAAATGCACCTGTAACAGTGCACAATCCTTATTATTATGCATTTTTCAATGTCCTCATGTGAGAAAAAAAATGAGGAGGGCAGATAAGAGAAAACCATTATCCTATATCCTCATTAAAGATGATTTTGATACATAATAAACTTTCGCCATTTATTTTTTGTATTTTAGTATCTCATCCTCTATTCACCATCCCATTGAAACATCTATCGGCTGACTCGAATGACCCTGTTCATTGCATCATAATTAAGCAGGAGCTATATGCTTTCTACAACGTCGGAAATGTTACATCAGATTCATTCCTTGATTGAAAAAGGTTATGTCAAGGAAAACCGGTGCCATTTTGATTTTTCTTCGATTAGAAAAATTATTGATGATGCCAGCGAGCCTATTTCAAAAAATTATGTTCCATTTTTCAGAAAGGATGAATTCAGAAAGATCGAAGACAGGGTAGTAAAGTTGGAGCAACAGAACGATAAGCTGATACATATCGTACACTTTCTCTTTGAAAGGTTTGCAGAAGTAGCCAAGGAACTATTGAACTTTCCTGAAAAAATGGATGACAATAGCAGGCTGGATAACTTCAATACGATGCCAGAGAAAGAAAAAAGAAGCTTTTGTGAATATTCAGATAAAGACCGTCCAGTACTGACCAAGAGAGAGATGGAAGTATTTTCGTTATTGCAAAAAGGTTTGTGCGCAAAAGAAATTGCCAAGATATTATTCATCAGTGACACCACTGTTATTACCCATAAAAGAAACCTCAAGGAAAAGTTCAATGCGAGGAATACTGTGGAATTGATTTCAAAAGTTCTGATTAATAAAGCCGAGTACTAGTGTGCCGCATGCTTTAGCTCTATAACTTTTGAGGGTGTTTTAAATATTCAATTTTTCGAGTTTTGATAGCTGATTTCTCTTGCTTTAAAAGGTTGGTTCATTGCGTTCACTATCGGGCATGTAAAATTTACTGAATAAAAAATAAACTGTAGGTTGGTCGTGTTGATTGTTTTTTTTAAAAAAAAGGGCCTGTTAGCCTTCTATTTACCATGTCTATTTATTTTTCATTCGCCCGGGGTCTCCTTATTGAATAATTGTTGTCATATTCTGTAAGTTAACGGAATAACATGCCATTTATCTTTCTTCCCCACCAGCATGATGTTGCTGTTCAAAAGTAAACTGAGTATCATTCCCGATACCCTTTGGATTGTTACCATATTCATTGGAGCCATGCTGTCCGTCAGAAAAAAGAAGCCATATGAAATAAAATGGAATTAACTGCCACCATCCACTATGACCCACGTCATGACAACGCTTGGCACCTTGCGCCCATATAAACCAAACAAATGGAGCCATTATAATGAAATAAAGTGGATCACCCGTAGTTCCGTCAGAAGAATAGGACCTGGAATAACTATTGATAAATGATATGGGTGTAAGGTTTAAAACAATTATTGCAAGTACATAAACAATAAATGATATGCCATATTCGGTTCTGCGGATACGGCCATTGAACGAAAACGGAGCTTTAAACATATTCATGATTTTTAGTTATAAAACTGAACCGTCAATAGAGTTTGACCATTTAGTTTGAAAAATATAGAAGATTTTTCAACTTAATTCTTTTGATTGGAAGACCCCCGTGTGGACTTTAAATTATTCCTTCCTTGCCTTTAAGTACAGTAACTGTCCAAAATGACTCGCCAAATGGTTAGTTCGGTTCATCACAATATTCAATTTATTCCGGTGTGGCTCTTTTACAAAGTCATCAGCAGATACAGAACTGTGTTTTTGAAACCATTCATCAGTAGATAGCTTTTTCATCTTTTCCGATAAATGTTCATTCACTTTCTTCCAATATTGCCGAAGGTCGCTGATGGATGGAAGATTAGTAGCCGCCTTATCAGGTTGCTCAACAAAGGGTCCGTACAACTCCGGATACAAAGCATCCCCCAAACCCAAAATACCGGGTATACGGTCGTGAACAGCAGTGAGGTGACCGAGTAAATAAATGCCGCGATTGCGCCCCGGTGCTACTTCTTTCATGATTTGTATGTCAGAGAGTTCATTGAAAAGGTCGCCGGTTCTTTTGACGTATACCTCCCAGGCATCGAGGACCATCTTGATGAAGATTTCATTTTGCATATCTGAATGTATGATAATCTAAGGAATAAGGGACTTGGTAAGATCATTCCTGTTGCAGCGAAAGGGGCTTGCGTCCACCTGGGGTCTTTCCGTGATTTAATTGAACCTGTATGTAAGAATTTACAAAGGGAGACCCCCGAGTCTCCTTACAGGATTACTTTTTTCAAATTCTGCAGGTCAGCTGAAGACCCCGGGTGGACTTCAAATTCTGAAGGTCAGTGAAACACCGCGGGTGGAATTCAAATTCTACGGGTTTGCCCAAAACCCCTTGTGGACTTGATCAACTGTCTTTATACAATGAAAACATATGATCCACGATCTTTCGG
>JANLYU010000464.1:0-11417 GCA_031365785.1 Flavisolibacter sp.
GCCACAACTGGTGATGCCTTCTTATGAAAACACATTGTTGTATCAAACTAATAAAGCCACGGTTAAACGGCAAATTGAGTATGCCAAGCAGCGTGAAGTGCCGTGGGGTATTTCAGAGTCGGGCTATAACATGGTGGATGCCAATTTAAACTATCAATACAAAGCATTTGGAGTACCAGGGCTTGGCTTAAAACGCGGTTTGGAAGAAGATGTAGTCATTGCGCCTTATGCAACCATGCTGGCATTGATGGTGGCTCCGGTTAAAGCAACGGTCAATCTTCAACTGTTAGCGAATGAAGGATTTGAAGGAGCGTTTGGCTTTTTTGAAGCGATTGATTACACCCAGGGTCGTTTGCCACGAGGCGCTACAAAAAGTATCGTTCATTCTTATATGGTCCACCATCAAGGCATGGGCTTTTTATCATTGGCGTACGTGCTGCTGAACCAACCTATGCAACAACGCTTTCAATCTGACCTTCGTTTCAGTTCCACACTTTTATTGCTCCAGGAACGCATCCCAAGAACGACGTTGTTTTACGCACACACCGAAGACATGATAGAAACACCACCAATTTCTACTGATACGACGGTGAGAAGCGTAAATACACCGAACACACGGTTACCGGAAATTGGACTCCTGGGTAATGGCCGTTACCAGGCGATGGTAAATAACGCTGGTGGCGGTTTTAGTCGCTGGAATGACTTAGCCGTTACACGTTGGCGGGAAGATGCCACCAAGGACGACCGGGGAATTTTCTGTTACATAAAAGATGTGACTACCGGAAAATTTTGGTCCAATACCTATCAGCCTACATTACAACCCGCTAAAAGTTATGAAGCGATTTTTTCGCAGGGACATATAGAATTCATTAGACTTGATTACGGCATAGAAACCAAAACAGAAATGGTGATTTCACCCGAAGATGATACAGAACTGCGCAGGATAAGGGTGAGTAATAAAACAAGCTCGGTAAAGGTATTGGAGTTTACCAGCTACGCCGAAGTGGTTATGGCGAGCCAGGCTTCGGATGAAGCGCATCCGGCTTTCAGCAACCTGTTTGTACAAACAGAATATTTGCCGGAACAACATGCCATTTATTGTACGCGACGGCCCCGATCGGCAGATGAAACACCACCATGGATGTTTCATTCAATGGACGTTCGAGGAGGAGATGTGCAGGCTATTTCATTTGAAACAGATCGAATGCAGTTTACAGGCCGTGGAAGAACCTTGCAACATCCGCAAGCTATGATGGATGAAGTGCTTTCAGGCAGGCAAGGTTCGGTATTAGACCCTATCCTGGCCATGCGTTATCGCGTGATTATAAAGCCTGCTCAATCCATCATCGTTGATCTTATTTATGGCGTTGCCGAAACAAAAGAGAAATGTGAAAGCTTGATGCTGAAATACAGCGACAGGTATTTAAAAAAACGTGCTTTTGAATTGGCATGGACACATAGCCAGGTATTGTTGCGCCAAATCAATGCTCAGGAAAGTGATGCGCAATTATACAACCGCTTGGCGGCTTCGATTATTTATGCCAACAGTAATATGAGGGCTGATGCTTCTATCATTCAAAATAATCACCGTGGACAATCGGGTCTTTGGAGCCATTCCATTTCAGGCGATCTGCCTATAGTATTGTTGCACATTTTTGACCCGGAAAGTATAGAATTAGTGCGCCAAATGGTACAGGCTCATGCTTACTGGCGATTGAAAGGATTGGCAGTTGACCTAGTTATCTGGAACGAAGATCATGGATCTTACCGTCAGGTTCTGCAGGAACAAATTCTTGGTTTGATCACCGCCGAAGCCGGCATTGGCTTTGCGCAAAACAAACCAGGAAATATCTATGTAAAATCAGCCGATCAATTATCATCGGAAGACCGGTTACTGTTTGAGAGTATTGCAAGGGTAATTATTTCCGACTCCAAAGGAACCTTGCTAGAACAGGTGAATAGCCAGCTGCAGGAAAAAGCCTTGCCTGCATTATTGGAAGCAACACCCGCCACCATGCCTGTTAGTCAGCAAACCATTTCACTGCCCACAGATCTTTTATTTTACAATGGAACTGGAGGTTTTACGCCTGATGGAAACGAATACAAGATCATTATAGAGAAGACGAAGACCACACCTGCACCATGGGTGAACATCATTGCCAATCCTGTATTTGGCAGCGTGGTGTCAGAAAGCGGATCGGCCTATACATGGGCCATCAACGCTCATGAATACCGCCTTACGCCCTGGAGCAACGACCCTGTAAGTGATGTTGGAGGCGAAGCTTTTTATTTACGCGATGAAGAAACTGGCAGCTTTTGGAGCCCATCACCTTTTCCTAAAAAAGGTGCATCACCCTATGTTATCACACATGGTTTTGGCTACAGCATTTTTGAGCATGTAGAAGATGGCATTCATTCACAAATGACGGTGTTTGTGGATAAGGTATTGCCGGTAAAATTTGTTGTTCTGAAAATAAAAAATGCTTCTGAGAGACCACGCAAATTATCGGCAACAGGTTTTCTTGAAATCATACTTGGCGACCTGAAGTCTAAAACGAATATGCACATCTTATCGGAGCTGGATGCGGCCACAGGAGCACTGCTTTTACGCAATCGGTACAACACGGCATTTGCAGAAAGAGTTGCTTTTTTTAAGATTGATGGCGGCACTAATTTTAGTTATACCGCCGACCGCGCCGAGTTCATTGGACGTAACAGAAGCTTGGGTGATCCCCAGGCCATGTATCGAAAAAAACTCTCTTCCAGAATAGGGGCAGGTATGGATCCATGCGCGGCCCTTCATGTAAAATTTGATTTGACGGATGGCGCAGAAAAAGAAATCATTTTCCAAATAGGCAATGAAGTAAATACGCAGGAAGCTACGGCCTTAGTCCAAAAATTTACTGATCGTGAAGTGGTCTTTCAATCATTTCGTGAAGTGAAAGGATATTGGAAAGAAGTGGTAGGCGCTGTGCAAATAAACACGCCTGATCCAGCCTTAAATATATTGGCAAATGGGTGGCTGATTTATCAAACAATTGCATGCCGGATATTTGGCCGAAGTGGGTTTTATCAATCAGGAGGCGCCTTTGGTTTCAGGGACCAGCTACAGGATGTGTTAGCGCTGATGCACAACCGTCCAGCGATGGCAAGGGAGCAGATTTTATTAAGCGCATCAAGGCAGTTTGCTGAAGGCGATGTGCAACACTGGTGGCATCCGCCGGAAGGAAGAGGGGTTCGTACCCGTTGCTCCGATGATATGCTCTGGCTTCCTTTCGTAGTAGCGAAATATACGGTTGCTGCCGGCGATACAGACATCTTATCGGTGCCCATTGGTTTTTTGGAAAGCCGCACACTGCACGAAGGGGAAGACTCGCTTTACGACTTGCCGGTAAGCCTCAACCTTGTTGGAACTTTGTACGAACATTGTGTCCGTTCTATCAAACATAGTCTTCATTTTGGCGTGCATGGTTTGCCCCTGATGGGCTCCGGCGATTGGAATGATGGCATGGACCAGGTAGGACACAAAGGGAAGGGAGAAAGTGTATGGCTGGCATTTTTCTTCTATGATATTTTGAATCGGTTTGCCACCATTGCTTCAAATCATGGGGATGAATCATTTGCTGATACCTGCAAAAAAGAAGCAGCCACATTACAACAAAACATAGAAGCATCAAGTTGGGATGGAGACTGGTACCGACGTGCTTATTTTGATGATGGTACCCTGCTGGGTTCAAAAGAAAATAAAGAATGCCGCATTGATGCCATAGCACAAAGTTGGTCGGTGCTATCACATGGTGGTAGTGATGAAAGAAAAAATAGGGCAATGGCTTCGTTGGATCAATACCTGGTGAAACGTGACCTGCGATTGATCCAATTACTCGATCCACCATTTGATGCAAATGGCCCTAATCCCGGGTACATTAGAGGATATGTGCCTGGTGTCAGGGAAAATGGTGGACAATATTCACATGCTGCCATCTGGACTTTAATGGCTTTTGCTGCTTTAGGTGAACGCGAAAAAGTGTGGGAATTATTCAGTATGATACAGCCATTAAGTCATTCGTCGGATGAAGTGTCGATACAGGTTTATAAAGTAGAGCCGTATGTGATGGCTGCTGATGTGTATGCCAATGAATCACACAAGGGACGTGGCGGCTGGACCTGGTACACCGGCTCAGCTGGATGGATGTATCAATTTATAACCGGCTCATTGCTGGGAATGCAACTACAAAAAGATCGCTTACAATTTCAACCTGTTTTTCCATTGAAATGGCCATCAGTTTCTATTGTTTATCGTTACCTAACTTCCACCTACAGGATCAAAATTTTTCAAACTGAAAAGAATGAATCTTCATGGAAAATGGATGATGTACGGGGAAGTGGAAATACGATACAACTTGCGGATGATGGACAGGAACACGAAGCGGAAATAACTGTTTCTATTGCCGTTTTTTCAGCTGAAGAGAAGCATAGCATGTTCAGGTAATTTAGGGTCGCAGGATGATTTTTGAAGCCTGATTGCTATTGAAACTTGTAAATGTTGCTATTCTAAAAACTATTTCCAGGCTTCATGTAAAAACCTCAGCCAGTTACCATGCATCACATTTTCTATCTCTTCCTGGCGATAACCGCGTTCAGCGAGCAGGGACGGAATTTTTTGCAGATCTGCAATTGTTTCCAGGTCATAAGGACATTGTTCCCTTCCGAAACCTCCATCCAGGTCAGATCCAATTCCAATGTGCAATGCATTCCCCGCCAACTGGCAAATATGATCCATATGGTCAATGAGGGTAATGAGTTTACATTCCATCGCTTCCGGCAAGGACTTTCCCCTGATCCATTGAGGAATCAGCATCCAGGCATCCAAAGCGCCACCGATTACAGCACCTCGCCGGATCAGTTCTTTAATTTGATCATCACTGAACTGACGGTTATGATCCACCAGGGTTTTCACATTAGAATGACTGGCCCAAACCGGACCGCTGAAATGTTTCAGCGCTTCCCAAAAACTTTCTTCGCATAAGTGGGTAGCATCTAAAATCAAATGGAGGCGCTCCATTTCCATTAATAATGCCTGACCATTTTTCCCTAAACCGCCAGATGCATCAGTGCCCTGAGCATAACGACCGGGACCATAATGCGCGGGTCCAATGGCACGCAGGCCGTACCGGTAAGCTCTTTCCAAATGGTGGAGCGACACCAGGGAATCAGCACCTTCCAAACTCAATATGTATCCAATGGGAAGATTATCAACATGAATTTCATTTTTCCAAAGCGTCACGTGATCTTCCAGTTGTTGAAGGTTAGTGAGCTGTACCATTTCCCCCACTTCCTCCATTGCTTTATACCACGCTGCTTGCGCTTGCGTGTGCGCCCAGGCTTGTTCCGGTGAATGCCATCCCGGCAATGGGTTATCCGGGGCAACATACCGGGCGATCTGAGTAGCTACCACCATTCCTATATGTCCCCTGCGCAACTCCGGCAAAGACACTGTAGCACGGCCTCGGCCAGGCAGGTCAGTTAAATGTTTTTCCCGGTCATTAATTTCGTGTATCCATCTCCGTAAGTCCCGGTTCCACTCGAGGGCATTCATACTCAGATCAAGGTGTGCATCTATCGTAAACATACTTTCAGCATTAAATAAACAACTTCCTGTCGCGGCCTATTACTTTCCATTCTGAAATAATTTTTTTATTTTTTATCACGAAAGCTTTTTCATACAAGGCGCTGGTAGGACAAATATGAAAGGGAAGACCGTACAGCACCCCTCCCACCTGATAAGGATGGTTCTCTCCTGCTTCCACAGTGAGGTGTTCCTCACTCTGGCTGATCAATTTTAATTCCGGAGCATTGATGAACACCACTCTTTTATCCAAACTGTTTTCTGCAGCTACTGATTTATGACCCAAATCCGTACAAATTGTTTTTTTATCAGGTAAGGATATGATCCGGGACATAACAAGAGCAGCAGGCTGAAAGGTCTGCTCCGGCAATAAGTGCTGGTAACCGGCATCCCAGTAAATAAAAGTGCCCGGGCTGCATTCCACCTTTTCCCTTTTCAAATGGATAGGGAAAGATGCAGAACCACCCACCACCATGATGGGGTCTTCAAATCCTTTGTTGATCAGCATTTCGCTTAGTATTTGCACCGGTGCAAAGGAGGCATTGCATTGCGTTTCGCGCGTTTCAAAATCCGTGTTGGTGATGTGACCATCATATGCATGCAGGCCTATAGGTTGGATACCAGGCAGGCGTGCGCACCAGTCGTATAATTGTACCGCCTGTTCACCGGGTAATATCCCGGTACGGTTCATTCCTACATTCAAATCGATATAAACTGAAATAACCTGTCCGGCCAGATGGGCCACTTCTGATAAAGACTGTGCGGCCATGTTTTCATCCACCAGGCATGAGAAACGGGTACGTGGATACTTTTGAACTAAAGAAACCAACCGGTACGCTTTAGGCCCTATGGGCTGATAGGCTAGCAATACATCCGGCGCCTGGATCATGGCCATCATTTCAGCTTCGGCAATTGTAGCGCATTTGAATTTTTGGATACCAGCCTCCATCATCATCAAGGCCACTTCCTTTATTTTATGCGTTTTTACATGCGGCCGGAGGCGATGGATATTGTCAATCATTGAAATCAAAACAACTATATTTTCCTGAAGCCGGTCATGGTACAGAATCAACGCCGGTGAATCTATTTGATCCACATCATGGATGGTATACCAGGGTATGATTGCCTCTTTATTCATCGGTTCCCGGAATTAGTAGATTTCAAAAAGCGCTTCTATCTCTACGGGTATATTATCAGGCAGAGAACCCACACCAATCGCGCTTCGTACGCCTATTCCTTGTTCCTTACCCCACACCAAAGCAAACAATTCGCTACAACCATTGATCACATATGGATGCTTCTGGAATTCTGGAACACAACTGACCATTCCCAGCACTTTAATCACCCGTCGGATCCTGTTGAGACTACCCAATTGATTTTTAATCGTTGATAAAATTGTTAACCCAACCTGGTGCGCGGCACGTCTTCCCCCTTCCTGGTCCATTTCTTTACCTATACGTCCAACTATTAAACTTTTATCAGGTAATACCGGTCCATGTCCTGATACATAAAAAAAATTTCCAACGATTAAACCAGGTTGATAAACACCCAGGGGTGAAGGGGCCGGTGGCAAAATATAGCCAGATTGAATCAATACTTGTTCGGGGGTAAGTGGTTCCATCAAATTAATTTTATAATACAAGGTTCAGTAATAATACACCTAGCAGGCCGATCACTGAAACTATTGTTTCCATGATGGACCAGGACCTAAGCGTATCCTTAATTGAGAGATTAAAATATTCTTTAAATAACCAGAATCCGGAATCATTGACATGAGAAAACATGAGGCTTCCTGCACCGATAGACAATACCATCAGGTTAGGATTGGTGCCAGACTGGACCAGCAAGGGCTGAATGATACCGGCAGCTGTAAATCCAGCCACCGTGGCAGAGCCCACCGCAACCCGAATGATGGCAGCTATCAACCAGCCTAAAAATAAAGGTGGTAGCGATTGATGTTGTAGCCTATCGGCAATCAGTGTACTCACTCCGCTATCTACCAATACCTGTTTCAATGCTCCAGCTCCACCAATGATCAAAAGAATCATGGCCACATCTTTTACAGCATCGACATAAAAAGTCATGACCATTTTGATGTTCCGGTGTTTTGATCTGCCCAATGTAAAGGTGGCTACAGCAAGCGCTATTAACATCACGATAAAAGGTTGGGCAAAAAAAGAAATGATATCCTGGTAGCGGCTGGAAATGACAAAGGGTAATAAACCTGAAACCATGAAAAGGAAGATGGGTAACAAGGCTACAAAAAAACTCACCAAGCGGCCGGGTAACTGGTCACCGGTTATGGGTGCCGGGTGAAATGTATCCAGAGGAACGGATACGATATGTTTGAGCGTCCTTGAAAACAGTGGCCCTGCAACAATAATGGCCGGAATACCAATGATGATCCCATAAAATAATGTGGTCCCCATTTGTGCTCCGAACTGGATGACAAGTGCGGTAGGCGATGGATGGGGAGGTAAAAAACCATGCGCCACAGATAATGAAGCCAGCATGGGCAAGCCAATATAAATGGCTGAAAGCCGGTATTGAAAAACCAAAGAAAAAACTAAAGGAATGAGTAATACGAAACCAGTTCCATAGAAAAGTGGAATTCCGATGATAAATCCTACCAGTGCCAGCGCCCACTGAATGTTCTTTACCCCTATGGAGTTCATGATCCCCGATGCGATTTGCTGCGCGGCGCCACTTTCAGCGATCAATTTTCCCAACATGCTACCTAAAACAATGGTGCTGACAATAGATCCCAACGTATCTCCAATGCCTTTTTCAACTGATTTTGTAATCTGATTGACAGGAATGCCAAGGCTTACACCAGCCACCACAGAAACTACCAGAAAAGAGAGAAAAGGATTGATCTTACACAAGGATATAAGAACAATTAGAGACACCAGCGCAATAAAAACAATTAGTAGCGTCATACATTCAATGCTTCCGGCATAACTGGTGGATAAGTTACTGAATGATTTTACGACAGAAAAATATTATCGGAAAATGGATTTGCTGATCGCTTGACTTTGTATTGTTTTATATTCACTTGCGACAAGCATCGGGCTTATCCAAAACTTCTACCAATATGAAGGGGGCCGGCCAAATGAATGGTGAAATGGGAGCATGGATGTGGAGTTACAAGAGAATATGGATGGGCATCCCTTAAGAAAAAGATTTTAATATAGTTTTGTTTTTGATTCATAATGGAATCAGTATCCAGAATTATTTTTCAAATATCCGCCTGATCCAATTCTTCTTTTTTTTCTCGGTGAAGGTCAGTACTTCGAAAGGCTTTACTTCATTATGCTTAGCGGTCTCTTTTGTAATCAACACCGAATCGCTCACTTTTTTAATGGAAAGATTAGTTTGAGTAACAATCACGTCTAATATCCTTAACAAAGGCTGATTATCGAATTGTGCGGTGATATGGATGGATTCGGGATGAAGGTCTTCAGCAAAATATATAGAAACTCCATAGAAATTTTTGAGGTCTTCAGCCACCTGCTTCAAGGAGATATGATTAAAGACAAGTTGTTCATTGGTCCACGCAAAATCATTCATATTGGCAGTTGACAGCGCCACTTTGTTCCCAATAATTTCAGCTTTCTGTCCTTCATGGAGCACCAACAATTTTTTATCCGTATTGTTGTTCACGGTCACCTGGCCTTTCGAAACAAGAACCATTTCCATAGAATCATTGCTGCGAACCAGAAATGAAGTTCCTGAATTAGCGGTAATCTCATTATATACTTTTAGTTGGAAAGGAATGGAAGCGTTTTCTTTAATTTCAAAAAAAGCTTCGCCGGTAAGTTGAACCAACCTGAGCATCTTACCATAATCAGAAGGGTAGGCTATGGAACTGCCTTTGCGGAGCAAGATCCTGGAACCGTCTGGAAGGTTTACAGCCTGCTTTTCAATACCTGCATGGATGTATACCCAATCCGCTGGCTTTAGCTTATTACGACCAGATAAAAAAGCAAAGGTGCCAATCACCAGAACAATAATAACAGGTATGGTGAAAGCCTTTAACCAGACGAAATGGTAATTGTTAACAGCCTTCTGGGAAGTATTTACAATTTTGGAATCTACATCCAAAGACTTGGGAGCGGGTTCTAGTGGAACTGAATTGTATAACTTAAGGTCTTCCATTCAATTTGCTGGCTTTGCGATTAGAGTTTTATTAAAAGTGCCGTATTTTTATTTTGTGCACTATATATTTCTATTAAATAATTTCTTTTCGTGACCAAATAATTAGCAGGCACCGTAAAATTGTTCACCCCATTTACTACATTTCTTCTTCAAGGCGTACATCAGTGACCCAAGAGTTTGTAAATAATCATACACATTTCAGCCTGTTTGCCTGCTGTATTGAACAACTGCCTTTTCATGTCACAGGATGATCAATACTAAAGTAGTAAGGGTTTACCTGTAATACAAAATCCAGGGTGAGTTTTCGACAATCATCCTTTGTTTGCAGTTGAGTAGATATGTATTTTTACGATTTTATGGGTGATCTTGCCCAATCTAAAAGCTAACATTTCCTTAGAATGACTGTGAAAGGCTTACGTTTCCAAATCAAAAAAGGTTTAAGGTCATCATCATTTTACATTTTTGCTTATTTCTGATTATCAATGTTTCATCATGTATCATTTTTTTATTTGATTGGATTGAATTTCTTTTAAAAAAAGGGTGGATTTGTTCGCTTTATTATACTGAAGTGATTATTTTGATATGTTATATCAGGCAAGGCCTGCCAGATCGAAAAGACATTCCATTTTGAAGTCTTCTATGAAACCAGAACCCAACCAAAACTCAGAAATCATACCAGTCATCCAGGAAGATGCACGTGGTGATAGCCTTACTATACCTTCATCTTTGTCCCACGATACAAAATCATCAGCTGGCATCACCCTGAAAAAGTCAATCGCCATTGCCATCGTATTACTGATTGTAATTGGAGGTTCTGCCATTGTCTTAGGGAGAAATAAATTAAAGCCCGTAGACTGGGTTAGAATTAACGCCACAGAAAAGCAAAATGTAACTCTTCCGGATGGCTCTACAATCTTATTGAGAAAGGGAAGTGCTTTAGATTATCCATCCGACTTTGGAATCAAAAACAGGCAGGTTAACCTTAGCGGAGAAGCATTTATTGAAGTGTTTTACAATCCTTCCATTCCTTTTACTGTTAAAACCCTCAATGGACTGACGACCAATTTCGGTAACAATTTTTTAATCCGGAGCCATGATTCAGTAGATCAGGTGTATGTTCAGGATGGACGTGTAAAGATGGAAAGTTATAGAAATGGCGGACAGGTATTTATCAATTCAGGAGAAAAGGCAGAACTGATCAACAATAAAATTGTTAACACACCCATTGGTACTGACAATTACCTGGGCTGGAAAGTGAACAAACTTATCTATAACAACACTCCATTGATCCAGGTGGCCAGGGAAATCAGTGAATACTATGGTATACCGGTGCATTTTACCAATGAGATGAACCCCGGCCAAGTATTCGTTACAACCCAATTTGACAACCAAAATTTACTTGAAGTTTTACGGGTGCTCCAAAGCAAAACTGGATTTATTTTCCAACTGGAAAATGCGATTGTTACGGTTAGCAAACCTTTGATAATAATACAACCTGAAGTTGCAAAAAAGCCGGTTGAAGCAGAGAAGGTTAAGGTTCAACAGAAGTATGAAGTGGCTACTCCTGTTATCAAAAAGAAGAAGAAGAAACGTTGGAACCTGAAATTCTGGGGAAAGTAAATGAGACTTATCT
>JANLYU010000021.1:0-7894 GCA_031365785.1 Flavisolibacter sp.
GGCATCCAATCCGTAGAAGATGTAAAAGAACTTCTGGGATCTGGCGCTGATAAAATTTCAGTGAATACAGCAGCCTACAAAACACCGCAATTGATCTCCCAAATAGCCCGTGAAGCCGGAAGCCAGTGCGTAGTGCTGGCGATCGATACCAGGAAGGAAGCCGATGATGAATGGTACGTGTATCTACAGGGGGGAAGAACCAAAACCAACACCCGGTGCTTTGAATGGTCCAAAAATGCGGTGGAGCTGGGGGCTGGAGAGATCCTCCTCACTTCCATGAACCATGATGGGACAAAGTCGGGATTTGCCTTAGACATTACCAGAACTTTATCAGAGGCATTACCGATACCCGTGATCGCATCCGGCGGAGGGGGAAACATGGAACATTTCAGGGATGTGTTCATGCTGGCTCATGCCGACGATGCACTTGCGGCCAGTGTTTTTCATTTTAAAGAAATCACCATTCCTGATTTGAAGCATTACCTGGCGAATCATTCCATTTCAGTTAGGCAGTGAAGGTCCATGGACCATGGACCATAGACCATGGACCATCTTTCCTCTACTTCCTCAAATCAAATAACTTTGAACTACATGAAAGTTGATTTTAGTAAATACATGGATGGCCTTGCTCCAGCAGTCATTCAGGATTATGTAACGCAGAAAGTTTTAATGCTTGGTTTCATGAATGAAGCGGCACTAAAAAAGACAGAAGAAACCGGAATGGTTACTTTCTTCAGTCGTTCAAAAAAGAGGCTGTGGACAAAAGGGGAGGAGAGCGGTCACCATTTACAGCTCAGGCAGATACTGCTGGATTGCGACCAGGATACTTTGCTCATTAAGGCGGAACCAAATGGACCTGTTTGCCATACGGGTGCAGACACCTGCTGGAGTGAAAAAAACCATAAAGAAGATTTTCTCAATTACCTCGAGCACCTCATTTTGTTAAGGAAGAATGGTACTGATGAATCATCATATGTAAAGCAATTGTTTGGGAAAGGGATCAATAAAATAGCACAAAAAGTTGGGGAAGAAGCGGTTGAATTGATCATCGAAGCCAAGGACGTTAACAGGGAGTTATTTTTGAATGAGGCGGCTGATCTTTTATTTCATTATATAGTATTATTGCAGGCAAAGAATTGTACGTTAGCAGATGTAACCAAGGTGTTACAGCAAAGACATCAATCCAAATAAACATGAAAAAATTATTGATTTTTCTGTCGTTGATACCCACTTTCTTAGCTGCGCAGAATGCAGGAGATAAAGGCTTTGTGATTCATGGAAAAATTGATGGCCTGGCCGATGGTGCAGTCAAGATCACCAATACTCAACAGGATCATAGCGTGATTGCTTCGGGCATTTCCAAAGAAGGACAATTTATTGTCTCGGGTATGATTCCGGAACCGGGACTTTACTTCCTGGTAATGGGGAGTGAACAACCACAATATATTTTCCTGGAAAATCAGGTCATCAACATAACTGGCGCCAAAAGCAACATTAAAAATATAAAAATTGAAGGGTCCCAGTCACACCGGGATTTCATGGAATTCAACAGGATTTTCAATCCGCTGATTGGCGAACTGAATGGTCTGGCTGCCACCATTCAGAAAGAGGGAAATGAAAAGAAAAAAAACGGGTTGATTAACCAGTATGATTCCGTAGTGTCATTGGTCAGTTCCGAAGTGGGAAATTTTATCGTTACAAGAAAGTCTTCCTATGTGTCTCCCTTTCTTTTGTGGGTTACCGGACAACTCAATTCAGATCCTGTGGTTTTGGAAAAGCGATTCAATATGTTGGATGAAACCATCCGTACTTCAATGATTGGTAAAAGCCTTTCTGAGTTTATTGCTTATAATAAAGTGGGTGCTATAGGAAGCAACGCGATTGACTTTACACAAACCGATGTGGAAGGCAAACCCATTACCCTTTCCTCTTTCAAAGGAAAATATGTGCTGGTAGATTTCTGGGCAAGCTGGTGTAAGCCATGCAGGGCTGAAAATCCCGTGGTGGTCAAGGTGTACAACAAGTTCAAGGATAAAAATTTTACCATCCTTGGCGTTTCGCTCGATGATAAAAAAGAAGCATGGGTGAAGGCCATCCAGGCTGACCGGCTTTCCTGGAACCATGTAAGCGACCTGCAACAATGGAATAATGCAGTGGCTCAATTATACCATGTACAAAGCATACCTGGAAATTTCCTCATCGATCCGAATGGAAAAATTATTGCCCGCGATCTCCGGGGAGAAGACCTGGAGAAAAAATTATGCGAAGTCTTTGGGGGATGTAATTAAGAATCAGCGCGCAGATCTTGCGCGCTGATCGCTTTTAAAAGACTGATTGTATTGATGTAGAAATTTTTCTGATTCAATTGGCATCCTGTCCCTTCTTCAATTTGTCTATCATCATTTCTACATTAGTTTTATTTGGTCCTGCAGGTGCCAGTGGCAAGGCCATCTGAGCATATTTAAGAGCATTCTTATAATCCCCGACGGCTGAATATCCCCTGGTCATTCCCATTAGTGTGGTAAACTGGTTAGGATTTTTCTGATAATTCATTTTGAAAACTTCCAACGCCTCTTTATTCTTTTTCATTTGCATTAACTGGCGACCATAGGCATGCAGTTGCTGGATATTAGCCATTGGCATTGCTTTCTTCATGATACTATCAGCTTCCGCAGACCGTCCCATCTTATTAAGAATGTCAGCTTTTGTAGAAAGGGTTGTAAAGTTAGCTTCGCCTCCAAAGGGGGCGCTGATGGCAAGGTTAGCCCACTGCAGTCCTTCCTCGAGGTCTGTATTGCGGTCGGCAGTGAAACGCGCGGCCTGTTCATAGGGTTGCCATCCCGCAAACCCTTTATCACTCCTTAACTCCCTTCGGAATGTTTCGAGTTGAGTACCCACATAATCTACTTCTACTTTAAAAGGAAATAACATCTTTTCCCATTCCAGAGCTATGGTAGCACTGTTTTCAGTTTGATTTATGAATTCATACTTCAGCCATTCTACCGGTGTATCCATAGTAGATGGTTTTATTTTCACCCGTAGTGCATCCTCTTTAGGATCATAAAAAAAACTTCCCCACGAGGTGGAATTTTTAGAAAAAATAAGAGTTGGCTCGCTGGCATCATACGCCATGAAAAAGGCATACTTCCCGGCTTTCAACGGCTGCCCTTCAATCTTTACGTCTGTTGAAAATTCTATAGTAGTGTTTTCATTGGCCCCTGCCCGCCACGGAGCTGCTTTACTGGTTCCGAATCCAAGATCGTTGAACCCTGCAGTCACGAGTTGACCCCATATTTTTCCTTCTCTTCCTTTAACCCCTGGCCTGTCATATTGAATCGTAATGTCAGTAAGTCCTACCCGTTCTCCAACCCATGCTTTTTTATTACCGCCATTAGGCAATGAAGTAAGTTGTGCATGATTTGCAGCCAGCAGGCATAGGCTGAAGAGCCCGAAAAGAATGATCTTTCTCATAACAAAAATTTATAATTAAATCTACCAAAGACTGGGCTAGTGAAGAAAATTTTTTTTGGTATGGGAAGGTAGTGATGAATGGATGGCCGAAGGGGGTTACCTGCTAGGAGAGACTTTAATTGCTTACAAGCAAAACAGCGCTGTTAGGACAGTACTGCTTTCCTGATGATCACCAGTTTATTAAGAAGTTGCTCCAGTAGGTCTAGTCGGAGCATATTGGCACCATCACTTTTTGCATGGGGAGGATCAGGATGAGTTTCAATAAAAATTCCGTCGGCTCCCGCCGCAATGGCGGCTTTGGCAATAGTTCCGATCATTTGGGGATTACCACCGGTAATGCCGCTTGCTTGATTGGGCTGTTGAAGGCTGTGGGTGCAATCCATAATGACAGGCACCTTGTTTTGCTGCATGATCGGAATATTTCTGTAATCCACCACCAGGTCCTGGTAGCCAAAGGTGGTTCCGCGTTCGGTAAGCATTATTTTTGGGTTACCCGTATTCCTGATTTTTTCCACTGCAAATTTCATGGAATCACCACTAACAAATTGCCCCTTCTTCACATTGATGATTTTTCCCGTTTCACCAGCGGCTATCAATAATTCGGTTTGCCGGCATAGGAATGCCGGTATTTGCAATACATCCACATAGGGTGCTGCCATGGCTGCATCTTTTTCAGAATGGATATCCGTAACTGTAGGAAGTGAAAATTGCTGAGCAGCTTTTTGAATAATTTGGAGTCCTTCCTCGTCTCCCAAACCGGTGAAAGAAGAAGCACTGGTGCGATTGGCTTTACGATAGGAAGATTTAAAAATCAGTGGAATGCCTAACCGTTTACAAATGGCAGCTACTTTTTCCGCTACTTCAAAAACAAGTGCCTCACTTTCTACTACACAGGGTCCTGCCAATAAAAAAAACTGGTTGGGTTGGTATTCCTGTTTTTGAAATAATTCTTTTAAGAAATCCTGCATGCGCAAAAATAATGAAACGTTGGATGTACCGAATAGTGAATCGTGAATCTACTGCCGGTGGTGAAAGTTTGGTTGTAATTGATATATTGTCTATGGTGCTTTTCGCCACTCCATATTCACCTCACTAGGCACCACTCACTCATTGTATATTTGAACCTTTATTGGTGTATGGGAAAAGAAAAGATTTTGGTAATAGGGGCATCCGGACAAATAGGAGTGGAGCTGACGCTTGCGCTAAGAAAAATATATGGCGCTTCCACCGTGATTGCCTCCGACCTCCGCGAAGAGAACGAGTTATTACATGGAACTGGACCCTATGTGAGCCTCGATGTGATGAATAAGGAAATGCTTCATGTGCAGGTGATCCGGCAGGGGGTAACCCAGATCTATTTGCTGGCGGCCATTCTTTCCGCAACGGGAGAAAAAAATCCAAACCTGGCCTGGCACCTGAATATGCAGGGACTGCTGAATGTACTGGACATTGCAAAGGAGGAAAAACTATCCAAAGTGTACTGGCCCAGCAGCATTGCTGTCTTCGGACCCAGTTCTCCTAAAAAGGATTGTCCGCAACAAACGATCATAGAGCCGGTAACAGTTTATGGAATCAGTAAATACGCGGGCGAGTTCTGGTGCAATTATTTTTTTTATAAGTATGGAGTCGACGTGCGCAGCCTTCGCTATCCGGGTTTGATTTCTTACAAATCCGCACCGGGCGGAGGAACTACGGATTATGCAGTAGAAATTTTTCATGACGCTTTGTCTACCCACTATTACGAATCCTTTCTGGAGAAAGATACCTACCTGCCCATGATGTACATGCCCGACGCTATAAGAGCCACCATTGAACTGATGGAAGCGCCTGCATCTAATATCACGATACGGACATCTTATAATATTTCAGGAATGAGTTTTTCGCCCCAGGAGATCGGGGCTGAAATCACCAAGCATATTCCTCAATTCATTATGGGATATCAACCTGATTATCGCCAACAGATTGCCGATAGCTGGCCCCAGAGCATCAATGATGCTGTCGCGAGGAAGGATTGGGGATGGAAACCTGAATACAATCTCTCAGGAATGACTAAGGATATGATCGATAATCTGAAAAATGGTGGTCACATTGCTTACTGATCCTGAACATCATATGAGCTTTTAAGGGATCAAATATCCATTCATTCAATTACCTCATTATTGGAAGCCCCCATCCACACAGGTATATCACAGCAAAATGAAAATAGATAAAACGTCTAGGTAAATACTCTTATATATGTACTGGAGTGAAGTACGGATTATAAAATTTCAATTATTAATATTATTTTGATAGCATAATCTGTAATCCTAGTGTATGCAAGTCATACTGAAAACACTTCACTTAACCGGAAAAATCAGGTCCTTTGGCAATTGGGTACCTATGGACGACCATGAGCGACGCAAGCTGCGCATATTCAATGTGCTGAACGTACTGGGTTTTCTGATCGGTATTTTTCTTCCCATAGTAGGGATGTCGGTGGCAGACATCAAATTATCCCCTTTCGCATGGATTGTTACCTTTTCACCAGCCATGGTCAGTATCATGGTGCTGATCCTGAATTATTTCAAGAAGCATGAAATAGCCATTCTATCTTATTTCATATTGTATCCCATTCTTACTGCACTTGTATACCAGGTTAGTTTTGATGTCGGTATTGAACTATTTTTTATTCTGTATGGTGTGCTCTCTGTTTTTTTTCTAAACAGGTTTGTGTTCATCGCGGTAGCTTTTTCGCTTACTATATTTTGTTATTTCTATGTGTTTGTATTTACCAGGCATTATGAAATCATGCTGGTGGAAAAGAACTTTCATTTTTATGTGCTGAATCACCTGCTTCCTGCCTGTTTTATATTTTATGCCTTATTTCTCATCAAAAGGGAAAATACCCAATACCAGTTGCACATCTTGAGAAACAACAGTGACCTGCAACGCTTCAACCTGGAGATACAGAAGAAAAATGAAGTGATCGATGAAAAGGCCCGCCTGCTTCAGCAGCAAAAAGACATCATTGATGAAAAGGCCCGTCTCTTACAAAAGCAAACCAGTGAGCTGTCGGAATTAAATTCCATGAAGAATAAATTATTCTCCGTGATTTCCCATGACCTGAAAACGCCATTGTATGCCTTAAGAAATCTTTTCAAAAGTGTGCAGCAATACGATATTCCCGCAGAAGAAGTAAAACAATATGTACCTGAAGTGGTTAAAAACCTGAATTATACCACCGCCCTCATGGAAAACCTTTTGATCTGGGTGAAAAGTCAAATGGAAATCAACGTGATGATGCCACAAATACTGGAGGTATCCGAATTGGTAGTAGAAGCCAAAAACCTGTTAGAACTTCAGGCGCAGTCAAAAAAAATTCTGGTACGATTTGACCACGAACACCCTGTGTATATTTTTGCAGACAAGGAAATGATCAGTCTTGTGATCCGGAATCTGCTTTCTAATGCAATCAAGTTCACACCTGTGGAAGGAATGATCAGCGTGGGAATTTCAGAATTAGATGGTCTCGTGGAAATACAGGTGAAAGATTCAGGTGTGGGTATGGAACCCCATGTGGTGAAACAGCTTTTTGGCAATACTTACTACTCTTCAAAAGGCACTGCAGACGAAACAGGCACAGGTTTGGGACTGATGCTTTGCAAAGACTTTCTGACTAAAAATGGTGGCACCATTAGGGTAGAAAGCACATTGGGAAAGGGGAGCACCTTCTTCTTTACCCTTCCGCGTAAGAGATTTATTTAGTGATAGAAAGTTGGGAGTAGAGTATCCCTGAATATATTACTTGCTTTTCCCTGGTCCATTATTTTTCAGCACATCCTGCATTGAAAAAATTCCTTTTTTATCCTTTATATATTCTGCAGCGAGAACAGCCCCGAGAGCAAAACCTTTACGGTTATGCGCCGTATGAATGATTTCTATGTCATCTACATCTGATGTGTATTTAATTTCATGAGTACCGGCAGCAGGGTCTATTCTTTCACTGATAATTGGAATTGTTGCCGGATTGTCTGACGCATGATTAATCCAGGAATTTTTTTGAGATTGAAGCGCTAAGATCTGTTCGGCTAGGGTTACCGCGGTTCCGCTGGGTGCATCTTTTTTTTGGGTATGGTGGATCTCTTTGATGCTAACGGTATATTCTGGATGGGAGGTCATCAGCCTGGCCAGCAATTCATTGATCTCAAAAAAAATATTGACGCCAATGCTGAAATTACTGGCGTGTAAAAAAGTGCCGTGGCTGGATTCGCAGAATCGCTTCATTTCATCCAGGCGATGGTGCCATCCTGTAGATCCGCTGACTACCGGGATACCTAGTGAAAGGCAACGCTTTACATTATCATAAGCGCTGTCAGGTCCTGTAAATTCAATGGCGATGTCAGCTTTCGACAAATTTTGAGAGGTGAATTCCTGCGTGTTATCA
>JANLYU010000121.1:0-4110 GCA_031365785.1 Flavisolibacter sp.
CATTCTTCGCCTCTGAATGCATGCGTGATCTTTATCAAATAATCATCTACTACCACAGCCAGGTGGTAAGTAGGCATTTCATCAGCTTTCAACAAAACCTTATCATCAACAAGAGCGGTATCAAAACTAATTTCCCCCCTGATCATATCTGAAAAGCTTACCGTTTCCATTTCGGGCATTTTGATGCGGATGACATGGGGTGTTGTTTTCCTGAGTCGTTCCACTTCTTCAACGGGGAGGCTCAATGAATTCCGCATATGCATCCTCACTTTATGATCATATTGAGGTGTAGGATTTTCTTTTGTTCGCAGACTTGTTCTCATAGCATCCAGTTCATTGGCGGTATCAAAAGCATAATATGCTACCCCTTTTGCAACCAGCTGTTCTGCATATTGTTTGTACAAAGGTTTTCTTTCACTTTGCCGGTAGGGGCCATAGTCACCGCCGTGAACCGTACTTTCATCCGGTATCAGGCCGCACCACTGGAGTGTTTCGAAAATGTAAGCTTCAGCACCCGGAACATAACGGCTTTGGTCGGTGTCTTCAATTCGAACAATAAAGTCGCCGCCATGTTGTTTTGCAAATAAATAATTATATAAAACCGTTCTCACACCACCGAGGTGGAGACCTCCGGTTGGACTGGGAGCAAAACGGACGCGTACAGGAGCCATGCTTCAAAAATACGGATAAGACGGAGAGGTAACAGCATGTGCATTGCGGACGTGCTTCTATCTTCGTGCATATAATACTTCATATGCTGCACCGGTATTTCATCAAAACTCCGTGGTACGTGAAAAGATTTTTTTCCTCCTATGTCTGGAACCAGGGCTCAGACGATCATTCGGTGTACCTGACATTCGACGATGGGCCAGATCCTGAAATAACACCATGGGTACTTGATGAATTAGCAAAATATAAAGCGCTTGCTACTTTTTTTTGTGTGGGTAGCCAGGTAAATCAATTTCCGGAAGTGTACCAGCGAATACTTGACCAACATCATGCTGTGGGCAATCATAGTTATTCTCATTATAATGGATGGGAAACAGAAGAAAAAAAATATATAGATGATGTGTCAGCTGCTGCAGTGCTGATTCATTCTCGATTGTTTAGACCGCCTTATGGGAGGATTCGGAAAAGTCAAGCCAAAAAAATAGCAATAGCCATGCAGAGAACTGATGCGCAGATTATTATGTGGGATGTGCTGAGTGCAGATTTTGATCCTTCTTTTTCACCGTCACAGTGTCTATCCAATGTTTTAGATCATGTGACAGCCGGATCCATTGTAGTTTTTCATGATAGTCAGAAAGCCAGTCAAAACCTGTATTCTATTTTGCCAAAGATTATGGAAGTTTTACATGCAGAGGGATACCAATTCAAAAAATTAGAATGATGGAAGAGGTCAAAAAATTAGGGCCTGGGTAGAAACCCTGGCCCGTTTTTAATCCGTACCCTATGAAAACTGGTTTAAAGGTAAAAACTTTTTCCGAATATAAAATTCAAATTAATTTTTCAAGATTTCCGCTAATGTGGCAACTGGATCTGGTGGGTGATTCCATTGATGGTGAGCGTAGCCAGGTAGTCGCAATCTCCATTTCCATAATTCAAAATGGCTACCCAGGGTGATGTAGTGGACAAGGTTTCTCTTCTTATCCTGATGATTCCTTTAGAAATCCAATGGCACGCGTATTTCTTTCTGAGTGGTTCAGTAATTTCTGATTGCCATGCGAACAGGTCGTTGCCTTTCTTCACACGACCGTGAGCAGAACCCTGAATGCTGAAGATATCGTCTGCAGGCATCACCGTTCCATTTCCTTCTACCTGTGTAATGATCCGCTGGTTCGACCAGATAGAGTAATTGCCATTGGGGTGGGTGAGTCTGGCGTCGGTGACCTCCACTGTAAACTGCGCCTTGTTGGATCCTGGTGCAGTAGTATTGGTAATCTTATGGGTGCCTTCTACTGAAATACTGTCCACCTTAAAACCATCAAAAGTGGTGATGGCAGACCTGCCTGGAATGATGAGCTTGCCTGAATACACGGTGATGATTTTTCCATATCGAATATGTCCATCAGGGCCAGGACAACCATTGCCAAAATCCAAAACGATTTTTACCGGGAAGGGTTCAGGCAAATTCAATCGCGTGATGGTTACTTTAAGGCAGGAAGGGATGGTGTCTGCGTTCATTCCACGGCCCATGGTTCCGTCTGCAGTCCTTCTTCCAAATATACCGGTTCCACCCACACCTACTTCATTGTTCACGCCCATTACATTGTCGAAAACATCATTGAAAACAACTTCATTTTCAGTTTCAGACTCAGTATTATAGTTGGCAGCTTGTTCTTCCTGACCTGGAGAAAGTGATTCACTTTTCTCTTTTTTACAGGCGAAAAGAAGGAAGGAGGCAAGGGTCACCGTCATCAATTGGGTAAGGAGGAAATTTTTTTTCATATCATGCATTTTAGTTGGATAGAAATACCTATGTTGGAAGGGTAGAGACACCTTAAGTTTAAGGAAATCTTAAATTTTTTCCCCCTGCCATGCCATCACCCATTTTCAGAGTTAAATGATTGACAGCCATACACATATTTATCTTCCTGAATTCGATAAAGATAGGAATGAAGTGATTCTTCGTGCGCATGAATCGGGAATTACCCACCTTTTGATGCCTGCTATTGATTCCTCCACACATGAAGCCATGCTGGCCGCGGAGGACAACTTTATGAATTGCCATTCCATGATGGGACTTCATCCATGTTCTGTCAATGACGATTATTTAAATGAAATAGCGCTGGTGGAGGGATATCTTGAAAAAAGAAGATTTATAGCTGTAGGTGAAATTGGACTGGATTTTTACTGGGATAAAACCTTTGTTAGTCAGCAGTATGATGCTTTTCATCTTCAGATTGCTTTGTCGTTGGAAAATGACCTTCCGATTGTGGTCCATTCGCGTGAATCCACCGCTGATTGTATTGGGGTGGTAGAGCAATATCCCGGCCTTAGGGGAGTTTTTCACTGCTTTTCAGGAACTATTGACCAGGCGACAAGGTTGATCGATTTGGGTTTTTTTCTTGGTATTGGTGGTGTGGTAACTTATAAAAATGCGGGTCTTGACAAAGTAGTGGAAGTGTTGGGTTGCAGTCATTTATTGCTGGAAACTGATGCGCCTTATCTGGCACCGGCTCCTTTCAGGGGTAAGAGGAATGAACCGGCATATACCAGGATCATTGCCACCAGGGTGGCCGCACTTTGTAACAAAGCGCTGGAAGAAGTAGCAGCTATCACTTCAGAAAATGCAAAGATCTTATTCAGGCTATAGCATCTAACTGTACATTTGCAACCTTTCAGTTGGAGAGTTGTCCGAGTGGTTGAAGGAGCACGCCTGGAAAGTGTGTATACCTCCAAAGGGTATCGAGGGTTCGAATCCCTCACTCTCCGCCAGAGCAACATAAGCGCCCCGCAACAGCGGGGTATTTTTATGGTACCGAACGTTGCAAACTAGCTTGCAAAAGTGAGGGACAATAAAAATGAAGGGCACGTTAGTGCCCGGAAGCTTATGTAAATCTGGATTCCCCACAACTGGGATCAGCGTGGCTAATCCCTCACTCTCCGCAAAAGAAAACAAGGTGGAAGCCTGGTTTCTATTCTTTTAAGCCTCCCATTTGAGGGATCACCAATGGTAATCCCTCATTCTCCGCTTTTCTTATGTGGGCTTCTGCGGACGAAGTCCGCAATAATTTCTGATTTTTCTTGATGATTTGAAATGAAATTATCGTGAAGCCTCAAATAACAAAGCCAGTAACAAAGGAAGTTCGCAAATCCTCGTTCATTGCAATCAGTGTAGTTATGCTGCAATCCATTTGCCTATATAGTATTTTTTCCGTTATGAATTGCTTTCACTTTCTCTTGTATCACACTCTATCCGCGTCATGAATTATCTAACCTTAAATGAATCAAAGCTTGTAAATCAAAAATACAGTCAGTGAAAAGGAAGAATGAAGTAATTCATGGCATAGAAATAAAATATTATAATTTGTTAAAAACACTTTAGCTTAGCTAAGTGATGATTTTTGCTTGCGGATGCAAAAAACATTGAAAAGCCAACTACAACCC
>JANLYU010000097.1:0-1597 GCA_031365785.1 Flavisolibacter sp.
GAAATATTATTCAATCGCCAATTAGGGTATTGGAGCGACACATCGCAGGTCCCTTCTTCTTTAATCCAGAATCCATAACCGATCTGGTTGATGTCGCAATTGTTGACTTCAATATCTGATGACCTGCCATGAATATGGATACCAGGGCCTACTACAACCTGCCCTGGATTGGATATATAGAAACCATATGGATCGCTACTTCCGGTTCCGTCAATTTTAATAAAAGTGCAATGATTAAGTTCCATGGTTTCCAGTCGAACCACACCTCCCTCATTGATCACCACGATGGGTGCACCAGATGCTCCATGGATGTTTTCCAGAACAAAATAAGAGAAAGGATTTTGAACAGCTTTTAGTACAATGGTGTCTCCGGCTGCATATCCACTATTGGCGAAATAACCATTGTCTGCAAATTTGGTGATGTAAATTTTATTGGCAGAGGCAGAAAATGAAAATAACAGGATGCCTGCCAAAGCAACAATAGGAGTGAGCCGTTGTTGTATTCCAAATAGTTTTTTCATAAAAGTGGGATGGTGTAAGGAAACGGCAAGCAAAAAAAATAAAGCCTTATAGTAAGGCTTTATGGTGTCTTCATCATTTTAATAAAGCCTGGGCATTTTCATAGGTCAATCTCATCAACTCTGCCTTTGAATAACCCTTTAATTCAAGCTCCTTTAGTTGATCAGATGAAATGATATAGTACTTAAAAGACTGAGTGGCACCCGGTGTTTCAGTGGTGCCATAGGCATCTGCATTAAAAATTAAGGATCCTTCTGCCACCTGGTAATACCAGAAATAAGAATTGTCATCCCCTTTTTCTTCAACTGGCAAGGCGGTAATGGTATTTCCGGTTTTTTTAAAGGCCAGGATCAAACCATCTTCCGCCACTGCCGTTGTGATGGCCTTATCTTCTATTTTATTACTGTACACTGCATAATTTTCCTCTGATTGTTTTGTCCAGTTGCTTAATGAAATCCAATTAGAGACAGCCGGAGTTGCCACGGTAGGTACAGATGTGGTTTTAGCCTCATGGATATCGTTTTTCCTGCAAGCGCTGATCAGCAGCGCGATACCAAAACCAAATACGATCAATTTTTGTTTTTTCATAGTTTAATATTTAATGAACTGGCCGTAGCCATTTGTTTATAATTTGATGATTTTTCTAGTTTCATTCCATTTGCCCACACTCACTTTCAGGATATAGGTTCCCTTTGGTAAATCATTGAGCAAAAGATGTGTTTGCGTCATGCCAGCAACTGGCTTTGCAATATTCATTTGCTTCTGGATGCTGCCACCCATGTTGATTACTTGTACATTCATCATTCCAGTATATGCATTAGAAACCTTTAACACCATGCGGTCACTGACAGGGTTTGGAAATACATCCAATAATTCCTTAGTTGACGCACCCGATGTTTCTTCTATGGACTGGCTTCTAACAGTTTTTGCAGCACCAGCGCCTACGATCTCCCACCAGTTAAGGTTCCAACCGCCACTGGCCTGAGTGGTAGTGATGCGGAGGGTTTGCTGACCTGCGGGAAGGGAAACGGAAGCAGAAATAGTTTGCCAGCTTTGCCAGTTACCGGTATTGGGAACG
>JANLYU010000106.1:0-17367 GCA_031365785.1 Flavisolibacter sp.
CATTAATAAACTGTGGAAATTCATCCAGGCTGGTACGCCTGAGAAACCTGCCTATCCTGGTCACCCGTATATCGTTTTTTGTTGCCTGCTCCATATCCGATCTTTTATTAACCTGCATACTTCTGAATTTGAGGCACAAAAAGTTTTGGTTGTTTCTTCCTGTTCTCCGCTGTGCAAAAAATACAGGACCTCTGGATTCAAGCCAAATCAATAATCCTACAATGGGGATCATCCATGATAATATAAATACGATGACGAAAGAACTCACTATCATATCTACCATCTTTTTTTTGATACGGTTTCCCAGGTCTTCCAGTGGTTCTTTTCTCAATGAGATCAATGGAATCTCTTTGAGATAATCGATATGCATTTTCTTTTTAAAGAAAAAACCAAGGTCTGGAACTATCTTGAACCTGATACAATTCTCATCTGCACTTTGGATGAGTTGATAAATACTTTTATTATGTTCGGGTGCTATGGTAGAATAAATTTCAGTAGCACCGAATTCCTTACACACAGCCAGTGCACCTGATACATTACTGAGTATGGGGTACCGCGTCAGTTCATTGATATTTTCATATTCTTCACAAAAACCCAGGATCTCTTTGTTGATCCCGTCCTCATCCAGGTACTCCACCAGTTTTTTGGAAAGTGAATTATAACCGATGATCACAATCTTACTTGTCAGCCATTCTTTCTTTTTGAAATACTGGTAGATAACCAGGTAAATAAACCTGTTGATTAGTAACACAACCGATATGCTTGACAGTACCACAATAATAAATATCCTGGAAAGCAAAAGCATTCTAAAAAAGAAAAGGTAAATCGTAACCAAAAGAAGGAAATATATAAAAGCCTGCATAGACACCCTGCTGAACTGTTCAAAGGATACTATATAGCGTTCGTGGTATATGTTCTTCAGAAAAGCAGATACGATCCAGAGTATATTGAGAGAAAAAATAAAATATAAATATTCGTTACTCGGTGTAATCAGGGATTGCCGGGTGAAGAGAAACTTAGCTGTAAAAAAAACAGCGTTAAGGGTAAGAAAATCAAGCACAGCCAGACTTGCCTGGAGGGAACGTAAAAAGCGATTGTTCATAGTGTATTCCTTATTACTGACGGTTAAAATCCCGGGATGAAATCCCCGGGTTGAAAATTCTTTGGCGCAGGTATGCTTTGAATAGCAGGTATAAAAACAAAGAATTGGTTAATGCATACCGTTTGAAAAGACGTGAAGGCTCCTGTAATAGCCTGAACAACCATTCCATCCCGGCCACCTGCATCCATTTTGGCGCTCTTCTCTGTTCTCCAATCATTACCGGAAGCGCTCCTCCCACTCCCACCATCACCGCATGAATCTTTCCTTTCATGGAAGCCATCCAACGCTCCTGCTTAGGACATCCAAGTACCACGAAAACAAGTCCTGCGCCTGAATCATTGATCATTCTAATAACCGCTTCATCTTCCTGAATGGATAGTTTTCGAAAAGGTGGACTGTAAGCACCCGAAACAGTGAGGTGTGGATATTTTTTTCCGATGTATTGCAATGTTCTGTCTAATACAGACGGTTCTCCGCCATAAAAAAACACTGGTATTTTTTTTTGCTCCGCCCTCAACAGAAGATCCGGCAGCAGGTCCATTCCTGCTACTCTTACCTGCCTGATCCCATAAAGCATCCAGAGCGCCCATGATAAGGGCTTACCATCCGGCGTAATGATGTTTGCGTTACTGACAATTTTTTCAAAATCATTGCTGTGATACGCTTCAACAAGCATGTGCACATTTGCAATGCATGTATACTGACTTTCTTTCAATTCCGCTGCTTCAAGTATGGTTTCCACAAATTCCTTGTAGGAGCCTGTACTGACCTTGATACTCAACAAATTTATTTTTTCCATATATTCAAATGAGTGCTGGTATTGTAGTGGCTCGTTGCAGCCGGTTGGTTATTCAACCCCACGAGTTCCCTATTCTGTACAAAATGAAAGTCAGTTCTGGCAGAAAGTATTTTCAATATGGTCTCCAGCTTTTTCCAAAGATGAAACTCCTCTATTTCCCATGAGTGACCCCATAAATGAAAGCAGCCGCCTTTTTTACTGATCATGTCCAGATAAGTATCTGTCATTTTTTCAAGGCTGGTACCTGAACCGGAAAAGATCCATTGAACCATATTTCCCCACCGTTTTCTTTTAGCAAGGTGCTTTATATACGTCCATTTTTGGTGTTCAAACACCTGCAAAGTGGTGGGTAAGGGAAAACGTGATGCCGGGAATTGAATACATAATAACTCTGTAGACCGGGCTAGTTGAAAACCATATTTGAAAATGGCGTCTGATGTAATTCCTTTGTGTATTCCACCAGGAAAACAGAATGAAACCGGTGCCAATCCCAACAATTGTTGTAACCATTCAAAGCTTCCCTTAACTTCTCTTTCCAGTTCATCGCTATCGGGCCCCAATCGGGTGTGGTGTAAAGTGTGCCCACCAATCTCAAAATTTTTCGCCAATTCCTGAATCTGGTATTCCGACATCACCATTCTTTCCTGATTGGATTGCGGTATATAAAAACTCCCAGGTATTTTATATTTATCCAATAATTCAGCCAGCCTGAAATCCAACAAATGACCATCATCCCAGCTAGTGGTGATCAATTTCATACAATTGATTAATCACCAGTGCGGTGGAAACTATCGACGTTGTCCCCATTTCTTTTACTCCCGTTACCGACTGATAAATACCCAAAAGTTGTTTAATATTCGTTCCCGGAGTATAGTATTCCTCATAAGTGAACCGGGCGTTTTTGCGCATGGTCATTTTATCTTGTTCGCGAAGCTGAACCCATTGGATTAGACTGGCTTTCAAACTGTCAGTATTACCGCATTCAAAATGTAACCCATCAAAACCAGGTGTGATCATGTTTTCCATAGCTCCTAACTTAGAGGCAATGACTGGGGTACCGCTGCCAAAAGCCTCTATGATGGTAAGGGGCATACCTTCGAACCATATGGAAGGAAAAACCAACGCCGTACAATGTTGAAGTGCAGTAATCACTTCTTCTTTTGGTAAGGATCCTATAAATTCAATATTTGGAAAAAGGGAACTGTAATTGATCACTTCATCCCGCAAAGGACCATCGCCCGCAATTTTTAAGTGATGGGGCAAGGCAGAAAAAACCTGCAATAACAACCTGATCCCTTTTTCTTCTGACAACCTCCCTACAAACAAGAAATAATCTCCCCGTTTTGAACTTTCTAGTTTAGGAAACGCAGAAAAATTGGGCTTCACAACGATCTGTTCATTTCTGAAACGCATTTTTGAATGCATAAATATGTTTTGGGTATGCTGGCTTAATACAATAAACCGACTGCAGCATTCCCAGGTGCGCATCCAATGATGTATTAGCATGGAAAGACCAATCCATAAAGTCAATAACCTGGAATTTTTATATACACCTGCTTTCACAGCAGCGATGGGAAATGGCTGCCGAATAGATTCAAGGAATGGTTTTCCTTTATAAAAAAGAATCGCTGATGGACATAACAGCCGGTAATTATGAACCGTCATCACAAAAGGTATTCCTGAATGCTTTATGGCATAAATCACAGAAGGGCTACCACCAAAATGCAAGTTATGAATGTGAACAATATCTGGTTTCCACGCTCTCAGTTTCTTTTTGGTCTTGAGATAGGCACTTACATTAAAAGGCAACTGTATCAGCTTCCACAACATATTTTTGTCATTAGAAAAAGATAAAAGGTTGACTTCTTCGCCATGCCCCTGTAATAATTTCATTTCTTCTTCTACGACAGTATCTTCTCCCCCCCGGAATTTGTACGTACAATGTATAAGCAGAATTTTCATGATCCCTATATGAAAAAAAAGAAATAAATCAGGTAGGTTTTTTTACACGGTCTGCCAGCTTGATCACCGTATTCCTGATTTTTCGTGAAGCAAGGGCCGGTAAGCCATATGGTTTTTTAAGCTGTTTTTGCAAAAACGGGACTTCCATATTTGGTGGACAAAAACCAAAATTTCTTTTTTCCCCCCGGTCGGTAACCGTCTGTAAATAATCAATCCCGAAGGTGTTGGTTGATTCCTGGTCAAACCCGATATTTTTTGTTTTAGATAAAACAGGATAAATTACTTTCATCCTGTGCTCCGCCACGTGCACCTGCATTTGGATGTCCCATGTTGAAATGGTTCCCAATATTTGTTTTTTCAACATCCTGTATAGATCCATTCCTTCCTTATTCAGCCTGGTTTTAAAATCCGGAGAAGTGTTCATCAGGTGCAAAAGTTCTTGCTGGTCCCAAGTTACCTGGTTCACCCGGTCAGACCAACTGCCCCAGCCATAGGAACAAAAACGCGTATGTACCAAAGTATCAAATGAGTAACTATTTTTTTGAATTGGAAAACAATAGCCAGTAATGCAAAAAACAGAAAGTTCTTTCTGATAATAGTTGAGCGCATCAAGCATGTACCGGATATAGTTGGGCGATACCACTAAATCATCTTCCACAACGATAAACTGGTCGTAATGATCACACAAGTAGGTAATCCCTTCCCGGAAATTCGGCCCAGTGCTCACATTTTTTTCATGGAAATACTTATAAACATTTTTAAATCCAGTGATCGTATCTATATACGCTCTCGTTGCCTGTACTCCGGGAGCATCCACATCATTTTTGGGCCCATCGCAAAAGAATATTACATCCATGGAAGCACATTCCGGATTCTGTAAAAGTGCTTCCATAGAAGTTTTCAGCTTGGCAGCCCGCTTATAACAAAACACTGCTATGATCGTTTTATCCATTTCCTTTTCTTGAAAAAATCAATTAACGTTTAAAATTTTCCCAAATGAAAGGAAAAAATGTTTTGACCCATAATTTGCAAAAGGCCGAGGGATATGATAAAGGAAAATGATCCTTTATGAAACGTAGGTATTCATGGTAGGCCAGTCCCTTTGGACTTTTCAAATAATTTACTCTTTCTGTAAGTGTTGATTTTTGAGGTTTCCAGTTATTGCCATGGTCGTCTACACAACTACCCAGGAAGCCTGGCGCTACGCGAACACCAAAGCCAGCCTTTTTTGCCCTGAGCGTATAATCGTAATCTGCCAATGAATGGGTAAAATGATCCGCCAGAATACCAATTTTTTCAACTATTGCCTTTGGCACCAGCATAATATTGGCATTTCCAAAATCACAATCGGCAAAATCCTGACCACTGTGGATTCTTTCACTTTTCCAACGAAACCTGGAAAGCAGCTTCCATCCGCCATAAGATATTTTTCCTGAATTTTCATCGCGTGTACTTCCAATTGAAATCCAAGCATGGGCCCTGGACAGGTCCACCTTATTTTCATTATTCAATAATGAAGCAACAGCTGTTGGGGAAAGTAAGGTGTCATCATTGATCAATAAATAAAAATCCGGATTATGACCGATCGCCTTTCGCCAGGTATTTCTCATTCCACCGGCCCAAAACAAGGTGCCTGTCCCTGAAAATAGGTGCACTTCTGGGAATCGCTCTTCCACAGCTTGAGCTGTTCCATCAGAAGATGCATCATCTGTTAGGAAAATTTCAAGGTGTATACCGTCCGGCAGCTCCTGAGCCAATAGGCTGGCAAGACATGCCATGGTCTTTTGTTTTCTATTGAATGTGGTAAGCAATACAGCTACTTTCATTAAATTTATTTTATGATCCTGCTAACCTGACCCTTGACGGAAATTTATAAACCCTTTTTTTTACAGCCCGGAAATAACTCAGGATGTAATACTTGACTTTCATGTTAAATGAAAGCTTAGGCACACCAAGTGATTTTTGAACCACGGCCAGGAATTCCTCTTCACTCAATTCCAAACCATAATTACTCATATCGTTTAAAAAATAATTATACAGGCGGGCGAGTCCAAATGTTTTTTCTGCAGGCAAATGCCAGATCACAAGCGATACATCTGTAGCTTCCACATTTCGGTAAAATAGCGGGTTGGTCCATATTCTTTTCATAAAACCACCTGATGTATTGGCTTTCAGTCCATTTTTGAAATAGAGATAACTCAAGGTATGGGCCTCTTCATTGAATTTCTTTCTTCCGTTGGAATGCCTTTCCATCAGCTGGGGCCATAATTCGATGAAATCGTTATATATTTTTTTGATATTGGCCACACTGCACAAAAGAAATTCACCAAGATGATAAGAAGGTATTTCATGAATTTTCTTTTGTAGCAATTCCTCATAGATTTCACCGAGATGATTTCTGCTAAGGCCATTGATCACATAATCTGGTTGCACTGAATCTTCAAACGAAATAAAACCATTAGGCAAAGCAGCCCTGAACAAATCAGCTACAGGCTTGATGAAAATACAATCAGAATCCAGAATCAAATAATGATCTTCAGGCTGATGGTTATTTTGGGCTATATGTTCTAGGATGGAAAATTCGTAAAACTGGTTTTGAAAAGCGCCATAATAACCTTTAGGCGTTTTATATTTAAAATCGGTAAGCACAACTTTTACACCAAGTGTGGATAGAACTTCCGACATATTTCTTCCATCCACATAAGGAAGGGATTTTAGATTGGTAAACAACAGATGCGTTTCATTGATATTATACCTCTTGCTGGTAATAAAAAAAACAAGCAGGCAACGCCAATATATATCCTGGTGTGCCTTTGATGAAGACAACTGGCCGGTTTGCGGGAAAATACTTTCTTCTCCTTTTTCATCAGCACACAGCCAGGTACAAATAAAATTCATACTTCTGTTCCTATTGATCTTGGATAACAAATGGTATCAGTCTTTGGTAAACTATATTCCGCCTCCTCTTCTATTTTCTCGTGATCGGTAGGAGTCAGGTCTTTTTCCAGGTAGTACAAGCACATGCCTACATGACCCCAGAAAATGAGGGGCAACACATAATTGAAAGAAAAAATAAGACCTGATATACCAAAAGCAGTTAAGATGATGGACTGACTGGACAACCGTTTGCTGAATATTTTAACCAGTAAGTAAATTAAAAATGAAAATTTTAGCAATAACCCTACTATACCCTGATAAAAAAGCATTTCAATATATCCTTCATGAAAATGTTGACCGGTCATTTCCGGCCACCAGTCAACCAAAGGATTTTGCATTTCAAATCCTTCAAAAGTCCAACCAAATATTGGACGTTGGAGGAATAAATTAAAATAAACCTGGCGCTGTTCGATGCGGAAGTTACCGGTACTTCCTTCCTTTGACGGGTCAAGAATTTCACTGAACCGGCTGGAAAGAAAATCGATAAACCCAGGAAAAAGATTGGATACAAAAAAATAAGCTAGAAGCATTAGTCCACCTGCACCAATTAATACACCCCATAGTCCAGAAATTTTTAGGGTCCTGTTTCTGACCATAGCCATGAAATAAAAGAAAAGTGCAACAAGAGCGCTACTCCATACTGACCGGTGTTGATGAACCAAAATCAAAACTAAACATAACAGAAAAGGAAACAGGAATTTATTTTTCTTTGTTTTTATAAATTCATTTAGGAACCATAATAATGGAACAATCATCATAAAAATATGACTGGCATGAATGATCCTGGTATCTCCGGAAAAGGGACCATAGTCTTCCATGTCAACACTCTCCAGACTGAAGGAAAAACCACGGCCGAATAAAACCATAAAAACCAAATAAGTGATGATATAAAATTTGGCCATAAATTCCAGCAAATCGATCTCCATGGATCGAATGACGTATTTGATAAACAACGTGAAGATCACTGGAAATAAAACAGTAAACATAGTCAGCTGCCTGAATAAAGTATCATACTTAGTGAGCGATTCAAGAACCAATTTGATCATCACCAGTGTAAATAGGCCTACAAAAATTCTTTCCCCTCTTTTCAAATGGTTAAACCGAAACAATATGAACCCATAGATAAAAATGCTCAACACTTTTTGGTATCCTTCAATTATAATCGAGTTATGTATAAATAACCATGAAAAGATACCCTCCATCAGGAAAAATGTAAAAAAAAGGAGCAGGAACTCCTTTACATAAAAACGATAATTAAATATTTTTAGAACAGTATTCATGTTAATATCGTCATTGAAAATTACCAACAGAACCAATCATAAACTAGAAGTTGCCATACGTTTCTGTTTTTTTTGAAACCGGCTGGTCACTGCTCCGGACAGTTTTCCATAAATTTTTTTCACCATTTGTATACCCAAAATACAGTTGAGATAACCATTAAGCCATACTACGCTCCAACTATTCCTGTTATCATTCCATTTTACCTTTTTTTCATCATGCATATACATTTCCTGGAGCGAGGCTAACTTCTCAGATGCAATGATGGGCCTGTAAATCGCTGCCTTTTTATCCACAAGGTCTTTACTGATGTAACCAAGATGCTTGATCCTGAAATTGGTATACAACTTCAGGCCTTTAATTCCTTTTACATTTGGCGAATCAAGTACCATATCCTGGAAATATCCTGAATGAGATTCTCTCCACATGATCCGGTCATGTCCAGCAGAATATTTCATTCGAAACCACGAACCGGCAAAATGTTCACGGTCTATAAAGTGAAAGCGCCTGAACGCGTACTTATTCACATAATTTCTTTGCATAAGCCGCTCAAAGTCTGATCGGGTAAGCCCGGGTTCAAAAATTTCATCCACATCTATCCATAAACACCAATCCGGTTTTCTCCTGCGTACGTGTTCATAAAGCAAATTCTTATCCCTTCCTTCGTGGTATCCTTCCGTGCGAATCATGTCTACTACTTTTGGATGGGCAGCCAAAACTTCATAGGTGCCGTCCGTAGAACCATTGTCGAGCACCACTATTTCATCTGCGATTTTTTCAAAACATCTTAACCACTCCTGCACAAAAAACATTCCGTCTTTAACACGTAGCATGATAATAAACTTCGGCATAATTAAAATTTATCCAGGGGAGCTTAATTGATCAGCTTCTTCCGGCAGCTTAACAAAACCGGTTGTGACCTTCTTATAAAATGGGTGAACAAAAATCCTGTCTCTTGTATCCTTCAAAGAATTTCTCAGGTCGCTGTCAACAATCAAAATTAAAACAATAAAAAAAATAAAAAATAAACCTGAATTAATCATCAGTTTGCCAAAATACATGGTGGTTGGAAGAAGCCCGTTTAAAAGTTTTTCAAAACACCACCCTCCTAAAGCACTCAAAGGGATGATGACTACCCATAGTTTCAGCGTACTCCTGATCAGGGAAGGTTGGAGGTATCCGATCTTGTATAACCTGAAAGTGAAATAACAAAAATCAGTTACCAGTGACATGAAGAGAGACACTGATAATGTTCCTACGATACCAAACCTTCTGGCAGCGAAATACATAAGGGTACCTAAACAAAAACCCCTAATAATGTACACCAGGCTGTTTCTTTTAATATCCCCTAACGCATAGCCCATATTTGACATGAAATAACCTATGAGACCAAAGAAGAAATTTGCAACCAGCAAAAACATAATGGTATTGCCCGCATATTGGCTAGGACCCGTCCATGCTGTAATAAGATTGTTGTAATTAAATATAAAAATAAAGGCAGTAAAAATCGCAGCATATGCATAGAACTTGAATTGCCTATTGATCAAACTGATAATAGACTTCTTATCCTGCATTCCTTTTGCATGAGAGATCAGGGGCATGAGGGCTACAGAATGCCGACCAATAAGTGACTGCGTAATATTAACAGGCCTCTTGTTGATTTCGAAAAGCGTGATCATGACGGGAGGAATAAATCGTGCCAGCACAATCATATCTATGCTGTTAGAGAGCCCGGTGATGATCTTGGAAGCCGATGTGAAAGAAAATATCCGGATGAATTTTTTAAAATGCCGGACTTCAAATATGATTTCCAGGCTTTGCTTTTTCAATACCCGGAGCAGGGAGGTGATATTGTAAATATTAATGTATATAGCACGGCATAAATTAGCAAAAGCTATGGACATCACTCCAAATCCCAAAAAAAGAAAAATCAGGTTGACCATGAGAAAAAGGAAATTGGCCGACAAAGCTGCCATAGCTACCTGTGCCGAATTATGCATGCCCTGATTGATACCCGACATACTAAATGACACTAGTGACATCCCTGTAGCAATGATAGAGATCACCAGGGCCTTGGAAAGTTGCGGGTACTGAGATACATCTTTATTGATGATCCATCCTAAAAGAAAATAAAAAATGAAACCAAAAATGACAGCAATCAAAAGAATGATGGCAGACGCCATAAATCCGGAACCGATCTGCTTTCCAATTTCGGAATATTCTTTTCTGCCCCGCAATTCAGCAATTTTTTGCTGGAGCACTTCACCAATGCCTGGATCTACCAGCGTCATCCAGGCTAGAATATTTCCGGTAGCCAGCCAAATGCCTAGCGTATTCACGTCAATATTCTTTAAATAAAGCGGAAGTAAAATCAATGCATTCAATATGTTGGTGAGCACCCAACCATATTGAAATACAAAATTCCACCGCAGTAATTTTTTGTCCATTTAATAATTCTGATTGAAATCTTACCGGAAGTAAGAATTTTTGAATGAAGTGATAATTTCGGGTTATTATTTTTTAAAGCTCCTGATGTGATGCCTGCAAGCAATATTGATCAATGAGGTCTATTATTTCAGTGTCTTCAAAACTATCAAATTTCCTGGCAAACAAGTCATCAGACTGAATAAGTGAAGGAAGGTCTGATTTTTTGATGGTTTCAGGATGTGAGTCGGTGATAGCTTTCCATTTAACCAGTCTTTTATTATTATTGATTATACCTTTTCTTATTTTTTCATCTGTAGCGTTCAGCAAAATCATATGAAAGAACAATTCATCTGAAGCAAATGTATATTGATGAAAAGCAACATATTCGGGGTGCTCTTCAACATAATTAAGTATATAATGCAGTGCATAATTATCGATCATCCACCAGCCCGACCCTGCAAAAGGTTTCATTCCTGCAGGTATTTGCCTGCGCAAAAAAGGAAGAAGTGTAGCAAGTAAATTGATGATACGGGCACCTAATTTCTGGTAAGATCTTAATCCCAAAAAGTATTTATTAACCCGGTACAAACCACCACTAGGCTGCCACTTCACAAAGTCAGGCAAAGAATAATATTCTAGAAAAACAGTACAACGCGTGGTTTTAAAAAAGTGATCGATCTCAGAATTTGATTTAATGGGATAGTCCTGCCCACTCAATAAAATAATTCTTTCAAACGTGTGATTGTAATTTTTAACTGCCTTCAAACAGTTGAGCGTAGCGCTGACCAAACCAAATTCACCCCAGTTTGATGTAACCCTTTCCACAAAGATGATTTTGTGTTTAAGGATCAATAACTTTTTGAAAATAGATAAGTCTGCCCTTTTATCAATATGAATAAAAAAAAAAGACCTGTTATCCTCGAGTTTTTGTACAAGTCTGAAAAGTTGTTCCGGATATGTATGTGCCAGGATCACATATGCTTTCCTCATCTATTACGCATGTCCAACCTCACAAAATTCTTTACGTTCAAATTGCTTCAGCATATGCATACACGAAATCAGCACCATAAGACCGGAATAATTTTATATCACTCTGCATCATTTCTTGAACCAGAGTATCAAGCTTGTACTTTGGTTTCCATCCCAGCTTGGTCCGGGCCTTTGTAGCATCTCCGATGAGCAGTTCAACTTCTGTAGGTCTGAAATAAGCCGGATCGACCGCTACCACTAACTTGCCTATGGGTAATGCAAAATCCTCATTGGCACAGGATACTACATATCCTTTTTCCTCCACCCCTGTACCACTAAAGCCAAGCGTAATCCCTACTTCAGCAAATGCCATTTGCACAAACTCCCTCACCCGCGTAGTAATGCCAGTAGCAATTACAAAATCTTCCGGTTCATTTTGCTGAAGCATGCGCCACATGGCTTCGACATAGTCTTTAGCATGCCCCCAATCTCTTTGTGCATCTAGGTTTCCAAGATAAAGGCAGTCTTGCATTCCAAGTGAAATAGCAGCGACAGCCATAGTGATCTTTCTCGTAACAAAAGTTTCACCTCGCATTGGACTTTCATGATTGAAAAGGATACCGTTACAAGCAAACATATGATAGGCTTCCCTGTAATTAATGGTTATCCAGTAAGCATACATTTTGGCTACTGCATAAGGGCTTCTTGGATAAAATGGAGTGGTTTCGCTTTGGGGTACTTCCTGCACCAGGCCGTATAGTTCTGAAGTAGAAGCCTGGTAAATACGTGTCTTTTTTTCCAACCCTAATATGCGCACCGCTTCAAGAAGGCGCAAGGTTCCAACACCATCTACATTGGCCGTATATTCCGGCATATCAAAACTCACCTTCACATGGCTCATAGCTCCCAGATTATAAATTTCATCTGGTTGGGTTTCCTGTATGATCCGGATCAGATTCGTACTATCCGTGAGGTCGCCATAGTGTAATTTGAATCGAATATTTTTTTCATGCGGATCCTGGTATAAATGATCAATTCTGTTGGTGTTGATCAGAGATGAACGGCGTTTGATGCCATGCACTATGTATCCTTTTTCTAAAAGTAATTCGGCAAGATAGGCACCATCCTGACCAGTAATTCCGGTAATAAGCGCTGTTTTCATTTATAAAGTTGATTGTCGTTAAGCAATAAATTCGGGAGCATGTGTTAGGCTATTTATAAAATTTTTGTACGTTGTCCGAAGGCCTTCATAAAGGCTGGTCTTATGTTTCCATCCCATCTTATTCAATTTGGATACATCGAGTAATTTTCTGGGAGTTCCATCCGGTTTTGAATGATCGAAAACAACAGTACCGGAATATTGTATAATCTCTTTTACAATACCTGCCAGGTCTTCAATGCTAATATCCTCGCCCGTACCAATATTAACCGGACCTGCATCATTATAGTTTTTCATCAGGAAGTAACAGGCATCTGCCAGGTCATCTACGAACATAAACTCCCGTTTCGGTTTTCCGGTTCCCCATACACTTACTTCTTTTTTATCCAATTCCTTTGCCTCATGAAATTTTCTTATCAATGCGGGAAGTACATGAGAAGTTTCAAGGTTATAATTATCATTTGGACCATAAAGGTTGGTAGGCATTACAGAAATAAAATTGCATCCGTATTGTTGCCTGTAAGCATCACACATTTTAACGCCAGCGATTTTGGCAATGGCATAGGCTTCATTAGTTGATTCCAGTGCACCGGTAAGCAGGTATTCTTCACGGAGTGGCTGCGGAGCCATTTTAGGATAAATACAAGAAGAACCAAGAAAAATCAGTTTCGATACGCCCGTCTGAAAAGACTGGTCAATAACATTATTTTGGATCATCAGGTTTTCATAGAGAAAAGCTGCCGGGTAGTTATTATTTGCGAGTATTCCTCCGACTTTTGCTGCAGCCAGAAAAACATATTCCGGCTCCATTTCTTTGAAGAAAGAAGCTACGCCCTGCTGATTGCGAAGATCCAGATCGGATGAACTGATAGTTATGATATTTCTGTATCCTTCACCTTTCAGTTTTCTAACAATAGCACTTCCGACCATGCCGCCACTACCAGCAACAAATATTTTAGCTGAGGTTTCCATTATATATATGATTACCAGTTTTAAGAGCACCACCACTTGTTTTCACCATTTCTATCCTGGATTTAGAAACTTCGGCCACCATGGCGTAACCCAGTGAAGGGAGAAAAACTTTTACAGATTTATTTTTGACCTCCAGAACATCTCCTTCCAGGTGCATCAGCGGGCCGTCTGTTATCCTGACTTTATCAGAAACGTTCACATTTATTTTCTCAAGCCTGATGTCATGATGTGCTTCAAGGAAAACTTTAATGGCATTGATTTCATCATTCTTGATCACAGCGGGCTTTCCCAACCAATAAACAAAATTTAATATGCCATCTGTCTTTTTTATGGTTAGCTGATCCATTTCAGCTGCACAAACAAAAACATAAGAGGTAAACAATGGCTCATAAATTGTTTTTTTTCTATCTGCCCATTGCCTTACTACTTTATTGAGAGGACAAAAATTTTCAACGTTTCTTTTATTTAGCGATTCGGAAACTTTTTTCTCCCATCTAGGCCGGGTATAGACCGCATACCAATATTTTTCGTTGTTCATAATAGATTAATTAGTTTTCAAAATAGGCTCCGCCCATCTCGGTTACATACTTTTTTGTAACCGGTAATAAAAAATTATATTTTGATGAGTTAACTAAGAACTGACACTATGCATGCGATTTCTGGGTCACCTTATCTTTATATATATATCCGTAACCATAGCCATATCCGTAATTTTTGCTGCCGAATCCACGTGATCTGATGCCATTAAAAACTATTGCTAGGTTATTCAATTTGTTCAATTTGTTGTTTTCATCAATACGTTGTACAAATACCTTGGGTGTATATTTATGTCTAACCACAAATAAGGTCGCATCGCATAGAGGCGATATGATATAAGCATCAGTTACTGGACTAACAGGTGCCGTGTCAACTACAATATAATCGAACTCAGCGTCCAGATAATTAAGCAGTTCTTCGATGCGTCCATTCATGATCAATTCTGAAGGGTCCCTCGGTAACTGACCTGTGGAAATAAAAAACAGATTTTTATCCATGTCAGTTTCCTGAATGATTTCTTCAGGCTCAATGGTATTTAATAAGTATTCGGTAACGCCTTTAACTTCCGGGATCTTTAACTTCTTGCTGAGCGATGGATTATTCAGGTCACAATCCACTAAAACTACGCGCTTACCCGTTAAGGCCAGGCTAAGGGCCAGGTTCGTAGCAACAAAGCTTTTGCCCTCACCTGCTATTGCCGATGTAACCAGAATCCTTTTTCTTACCGAGCTGATGCCGATAAATTTCAGGGTGGTACGCAACTTCCTGAATTGTTCTGCTATAAATGTTTTTTTATCAATCCCAATAACAATTGGATTTTTAGAATTTTCTGAAATGATCTCCCCGATGATAGGTTGATCAGTGAGTTGCTCGATCTCATGACGGAACATAATCTTTCGACTAAAAGTTTCTTTTCCCATCACCCCTCCGACCCCAGCAAATAATGCAAGTAGTACAGCAGATAGATACACTACCTTGTTTTTAGGGCTTACCGGTGAAGCAGATGACTCAGCCTTGTCTATAATACGGCTGTCGGAAACAGTAGACGCATGGGATAAAGCAGTTTCTTCTCTTTTTTGGAGCAAGAATGAATAAATACCATTTTTAATACTTTGTTCGCGGTTTATATCAATCAATGCTCTTTCTTTTTCCGGTATCGACTGAAGTATAGAGGAGTAAGAATTATTAGTGGCAGCAAGATTATTTCTTCCTGCTTCAAGGCTACGTCTCTGGCTTTGAATATTTTCCAGTATGCTGGGTCTTATTTTATCGATTTTATCTGCAATTGCCGTCATAGCAGGATTGTTTTCTGCTGTTGTTTTCTTCATGCTTTCATATTCCAATTCTGAAGTATATAGTGTATTTACCAATTGCGATAAAGTTGGATCACTTACACCTAATGTGGAGGGTACAATATTGCCAGCTCCGTTTTTCAAATGAACATACTTTTCCACCTGTGATAAAACGGCCAGTTGCATATTAATATCACCCAGCTTCTGATCATTGGAACTTACGTTCTGAAGGAAAAGCCTGCCTTGTTCACTAATATCGATAGCACCTCTTTGAGATTTATATTGCTGATTTTTCTTTTCAATTTTATTCAATTCAGATTCTACATCTTTCAACCGGTCTTCTACAAAGGCCAGAGTATTAACAGCCAGCGTATTTTTATCGTTGACCATAGCTTTGTTGTAGGTCAATAAGAGTTCATTCAAAATATCATCACCTCTTTCAGGAACTTCGTCTTTGAGGCTAAGCGTCAAAATACTGGACTGTTTACTTGAAGTGGTAACCTTTAATTTATTCTGGATATCGGTAGCTATATTTTTCGGGTTTACCAGGGTGAAGAAAAGTGGATGATTACTTTTATTCTTCAGCTTGTTGTTCGGTGAAAAATTTATAATTCCATACGGTGTAGAAACCCATTGATTCAATGGATATTCGCTTCCTTGCATCCTTACTTTGGAATGGTTAGCATCAAATACAAATGGGATCTTTCCCGTTTGGTGGATCTCATTAATATTCTGAACCTGGATTTTCAAGGGTGAAGTTGAATAAGCCGAAGCATCTCTGATATTTCCTTTTTCAAAAACCGGAGCGTACAAATTCAAATTATTGATCACATCATTGATCAATGTTCTCGACTGGATCACTTCAATTTCATTCTCAATGATCTTTTTTGATGAAAGAACATTTAACTCTTCCATAGCTTTTGTATCCTCAGCGCCTTTCCTTTGGTCCTTGATCAAAATCCTGGCTGTAGATTCATAATAAGGTGTAGTATAACGCAGGTAAAGCCATGAACCTGCAATAGCTGTAGCTAATAAGATTACAAACAGTGGCCAATAGGGTACATACCGGAATACCACCTGCGATAAAAAATTTGATTCCTGTTCTTCTCTAAAATTTTTACTTGCTTTCATAAATCAATTTTTCCGCGTTACCCTGTCTATGATGATGGCAGCAAATGACAATCCGCTTAATATAATGGGTAACAATTGGTTGGTTCTGCTTGAACTTGATACTTTAGCTTTATTAGGTTCTACATAAACAATGTCATTTGACCTTAAATAATAATAAGGAGAACTAAAAAGCTCAGAAGAATTCAAATTTAACCGCTTGATTGTTTTTAGTCCAGCCTGCTCACGTATTACCATTACATTATTTCTTTTACCATAAATCGTAATATCACCTGCCAGACCTAAGGCTTCCAGCAGGGTTATTTTTTCATTGGGTACATTAATAACGGCTGGCCGTGCAACTTCACCTAACACAGTAACTTTAAAATTTAAATGGCGGACGCTTACAATAGGGTCTACTAGAAGTTTTTTATCTACGAGACTTTGGACAATATGGATTCTTAATTGTTCTTCAGTAAGTCCTGTTGCCTTAATAGCGCCTATAATGGGAAATTGAATATTACCTTCTGCATTTACTAGATATCCCAGAAACTGAGCATTACCATTATAATTTGATGCAGTGGCAGGTGAATAATTCGGTGTGTTAAAAACAGCAGAAGCTTCAGGATTAAGGCTGGTAACAGTAATACTCAGCAGGTCATTATCTTCTATAATGTTTTCAGGAACTACAACACTAGACGGTATAGACGCATCAGCCTGGTCGGCAAAATATAACGATTTCCGTGTATTGACACATGCCGTATTACTTAAAATAATAACAATAAACAGGAGCACCCTGTGCTTAGGTTTGATAATCATAAAATTT
>JANLYU010000151.1:0-5007 GCA_031365785.1 Flavisolibacter sp.
GATAGGAATCTCCACTGACACTATCACCTATGATTTTTAACTGAAGTTCCAGATGATTCACGGAAAAACAACCTCCACCCATGGAAAGCGTTCCTTTCCAGATACCGTTCACATTCTGTCCATAGGCGGTACTGCACAAACCATAAAGTAGAAGAAAAAGGGCGCGCGGTTTCACTAAAAGAAGTTAGTACGATTTGGCTGAAAGAAAGAGAAATAAATGTGAAAGATGTAGTAGGGTGCAGGATTCCTGATATGATATCACAGCACCTGCACCAAGACACGTATATGGCCAGGGTGATAAAAATGATCTGTTTTAAACCCTCTGAAGGAGGTCGCAGTGTCTAAATATAAGGATGTCAGTAACCCATGAAAGCATCCCGGAAGGTCATTGGTTTGATGCTAATCTTGGACGATTTTTAGATCCATTAAGTAATGGCGTTTTCTCTCTGAGGAAAATTATTCTTTCGCATGTTATGAAACACCTGTATTTTAGTGATACTAAACCATAGTTTTTATTAACCATTAAATTCAAACACATGGCAAAAGCAAAGAAGGCTGCTAAAAAAGCAGCTCCAAAAAAAGCAGCTAAAAAAGCAGCTCCAAAAAAAGCAGCTCCAAAAAAAGCTTCTAAAAAGGCTGCTAAAAAAGCCCCCAAGAAAAAATCAGCCAGAAAACCAAACGCTGCCTTCATGGCACCTTTGACACTGAGTCCTGCACTTTCTGAAGTGGTGGGCAATAAACCCCTTCCAAGGACACAGGTGATCAAGAAAATCTGGGATTACATTAAAAAGAACGACCTCCAGGATTCCAAGAACAGACGCATGATTAATGCAGATGCGAAATTGAAAACTGTTTTTGGTGGTAAGGGACAGGTTTCTATGTTTGAGTTGGCCAAAATCGTCAACAATCACGTGAAGTAATTGAACCTGTAGTTAGGTTTGAATTCTAGCAGGCAACACCTTACAGGTGTTACTTGCGCAGCTGATTCTATATAACTAACAGCTACTGGCTTCAATGATATCAGGACGCTGAGCCCCGACGCGATAGCGCTTCAGGGCTTCGGAAGTCCTTTTTTTCTCTGGATCGTAATGCATCGCATGACCCTTGTCCATATTCCAGGAATAGAATACTCTCCCCAAGGGTATCTGCACTTGTAGAATAAATATATTTTCTAATCAGCAGGTACTTTCTTAACTTTCTCTACTTCTACTCCCTTCCAAACTGCCGCTGACTGTTTTTATTACTTCTAAAATTAAAGTTATGCCTGAAACCAAAGAACTGCAGGAAAAGCAGGTTGAAACCAACCGACTTCCTTCAAAAGGTTATGCTGCTATGGCAGCGTCTCAACAATTAGTACCATTCGACTTTTCAAGACGTAGTCCACGTCCTCACGACGTGCTGGTTGACATTCTTTATTGTGGTGTTTGCCATTCAGACCTTCACTTCGTTCGAAACGACTGGGGTATTTCCATGTATCCTATGGTGCCTGGTCATGAGATCGTAGGAAGTGTGGTTCAAATTGGTAAGGATGTAAAAAAATTTAAAGTAGGCGACACTGTAGGAATTGGTTGTCTTGTCGATTCCTGTAAAGAATGCGAAAACTGTAAAGACGACCTGGAGCAATACTGCCAGAAGGGTGCCACATTTACCTATAGCGCACCAGAAAGACAGGGTGATGGCATCACCTTTGGGGGCTATTCCAACCAGATCGTTTGTGATGAAGATTTTATTTTGAAGGTGGGGGAAAATTTACCTCTTGAAAAAGTAGCGCCGCTGCTATGCGCGGGCATCACTACCTATTCTCCTTTGCGCCAGTGGAAGATTGGGGCCGGCGATAAAGTTGGGGTGGTAGGACTGGGAGGACTTGGACACATGGCGGTTAAATTCGCTGTTTCCATGGGAACTGAAGTTACGGTGCTGAGTACCTCCGTTTCAAAGGAAGCAGATGCCAAAAAACTGGGTGCCCATAAGTTTGCATTGACGAAGGATGAGGACCAGCTTAAAAACCTTTCTGGTTATTTTAATTTCATTATTGACACGGTATCTGCCGAACATGACTATAATATTTACCTGGCCATGCTTAAAACCAAAGGCACTATGGTCTGCGTGGGCTTGCCAACAGCGCCTGCACATGTGATACCTGCCAACCTGGTTTTCCAAGGTCGTAATTTTGCAGGTTCGTTGATTGGTGGTATCGCGGAAACACAGGAAATGCTGGATTATTGTGCCACTCATAATATTACCGCAGATGTGGAAGTCATCAACATCAGGGATATTAATACAGCATTCGAAAGAATGGAAAAGAGTGATGTCAAATACAGATTTGTTATTGACATGTCGACCCTGGAGTAATCAATTATTGTGTAGTTCACCGAATGAATGACAGACATAATAGGATGCTAACTTTGTTGGTATACTGCTTTATGATGATCATTTGGATGAAATACTAAGCAAAAGATTTTACTACAACATTCATCAGCTTCCTTGAATCTTGAGGAATGAATTAACACCAATGCTGTTGTAATAAGGCTACATTACACCTATCAGCTAGCATTCATGTACCTAAACAACAGTATGTCAATCATTCAAAAAGAACCTGTAACCAACACCAATCCACCACCCGTTGAAATCAAAGAAGCGACGTTGATGAATGCCCTCGTTTACCAGGGTCCGGGTAAGATTTCCTGGGAGCAAAAGCCAATGCCTTCTTTAATCAAGCCTACAGATGCGGTAGTGAAAATTACCAGAACCACTATTTGCGGTACAGATTTACATATCCTGAAAGGGGATGTCCCAGACGTGATGCCAGGTCGTATTCTTGGGCATGAAGGGGTAGGGATTGTTGAAGAAATTGGTAGCGCAGTAACAGAATTCAAAAAAGGCGATCATGTTTTGATATCCTGCATTACTTCCTGTGGTAAGTGTATTAACTGTAAAAAGGGAATGTATTCACACTGTGACAAAGGCGGATGGATATTAGGGCATTTGATAGACGGAACTCAGGCTGATTATGTAAGAATTCCGTTTGCTGACAACAGTTTATACCTTATCCCTGAAGGAGCTGATGAAGAAGCAGTGGTGATGCTGAGTGATATCCTGCCAACCGCTTATGAATGTGGTGTGTTGAATGGACAGGTAAGTCCGGGAGATACGGTAGCTATCATAGGGGCAGGACCTATTGGTTTGGCGGCACTGATCACAGCACAATTTTATACCCCATCAGAAATCATTGTAGTTGATATTGATGACAACCGCCTGGAAGTAGCCAAAACTTTTGGAGCTTCGCTAACCATCAACAGCAGCAAGGAAAATCCAGTAGATAAAATCATGGACTACACCAGCAAAAAAGGCGTTGACGTGGCTATTGAAGCCGTTGGCATTCCTTCTACATTTGAATGTTGTGAAGCTATTATTGGAGCTGGTGGGCGTATTGCCAATGTAGGTGTTCATGGTAAAAGCGTGAACCTTCACCTGGAAACATTATGGTCAAAAAACATCACTATAGCAACGAGGCTGGTAGACACCATTAGCACATCCCTATTGTTGAAATCTGTGGTGTCCAAAAAATTAAATCCAACTCAATTAATTACCCATCGTTTTAAATTAAAAGATATTTTACAAGCATATGAAACATTTGGGCATGCTGCCAAAGAGAAAACATTGAAAGTTATTTTGAGTAGTGAATGAGCAAATGCCAGACCGATTTATTTACTAAAAAACAGGCTATGACAAACACCAGTCTATTCAATATCGATCATGCAACGATCAGCAAAGTGGGTTTAGAACTTTCCGGACAACATATCAATGCCCAGATAGCTCCGGATGCGCGCATATTTGAATATCCACATTTGGAAAATGTATTCATCATGGAAAGTGGCCTTTATGGAAACACCATGCCCAAGGATTCGTGCTTCCTGGCTTTCTATGGAAGGCATGGCTTAATAGGGAAACATCTAAAGGTGGAAACCCTCGTCAATAGCAGCGTAGAAGATATCAAGTTGATGGTACAAAGAAATACAGAAGGCTGACTTCAGCGAATACGCAAAGACATCAATAATTGCTCAAATAACATCCATTTCAAAGCCCTGTCATCTTTTCTGCTGCTTCCGGATAACGAGCGCCTTCGATTTTAATCTTTGACGCAGCGTCTTCAATTTCCTGCAAGTCATGGCGTGTAAGTACAAGGTTAACTGCACCCATATTTTCTTCTAACCGGCCCAGTTTTGTTGTACCTGGGATGGGAACAATCCAGGGTTTTTGTGCAAGTAACCAAGCCAACGCAATTTGAGCAGGTGTTACGCCTTTTTGTTCGGCAAACTGGTTGAGTAAATCAACTAATGCTTTGTTTGCTTTTCTGTTTTCAGGACTAAATCGGGGAACGGTTGTACGGAAATCAGTACTATCCAGATGCGTGTTTTCGTCAATCTTGCCAGTTAAAAATCCTTTACCAAGTGGACTGAAGGGAACAAAGCCAATACCCAATTCTTCCAATGTTGGGATGATTTCGTTTTCAGGCTGTCTTGTCCATAGGGAATACTCACTTTGTAGTGCGGTAACGGGTTGAACAGCGTGTGCCCGCCGAATGGTTTTTACTCCGGCTTCAGATAAACCAAAATGTTTCACCTTGCCCGCTTCAATAAGGTCTTTTACTGCACCTGCAACATCTTCAATCGGAACCTTTGGATCAACACGGTGCTGATAGTACAAGTCTATTGCATCAACTTTTAATCTTTTCAAAGAACCTTCAACAACTTTTTTAATGTGCTCGGGACGGCTTTCAATTATAGACCACCTATCGGTATCATTTGCACCAGGCCGCCAACCGAATTTTGTTGCTATTACTACCTTTCCTTTGAAGGGAGCAAGGGCCTCACCTAACAATTCTTCGTTAATCAACGGGCCATATACTTCAGCAGTATCAAAAAAGGTGACGCCTTGCTCTACAGCTGCCCGAATCACTTTTATCATTTCGCTTTTTTCACCTGCGGGTCCATAACCGAAGCTCAT
>JANLYU010000176.1:0-3242 GCA_031365785.1 Flavisolibacter sp.
GCGGAAAAAGCCAGTGTCGCCGATTGGATGGCTTTGTCATACTGGAGTTCTTTCCTTAAAATGGTGGCTTTGCGGATATAGGCCAGTCCTTCATAATCTGCCCGGTCCTGTTCCTTTGCATAACTGGCTCCCTTATCAAGAAATAGTAAAGCTTTTTCGAAAGTTTCCTGACTGGTCCAACGGGAAAGATTGGTAATGGCATCACCGAAAAGGGTGATGAAAATCAGATTTTTATTGTTGGAAATTTCGGCGCTCAGCAATTGCTTTTTTAAAATACTGTCACCTTTGCTGTCTGCGCCATAGATATAATAAAACTCCGCCAGATTGCCCAGTGCAACAATTTTTACCGAGTCGTTTTTGGACAGGTCTATAGACCGGATCAGATTCGATTCCCTTACCTTATACTGACCCCATGTAATTTGACAATTCAATAAAAAGAACAGGACTGCCAGTTTTGTAAACATCAGAAGAAATTATGGATAGGAGCCAAGGCCCTATTAAGTTAAAATAATTTTGTTACATGCGTGGCAGGATGCATTTCTAAAGTAGATGGCCTTACTTTTGAAAGCGGCAATAAAACTTCTTTATGGCAAAATGTAATTTCAGTATTCCTTTTTCAGGCTCTTCGCAAAACGTATTCGAAAAAGCCAAAATGGCCGTTGAAAAGCAAGGAGGCATATTTAACGGGGATCATACTGAAGGACAATTCAGCATTCAGGTTTTTGGCACCATCACGGGTTCTTATAAGATCTTAGGCCAGCAGCTGGAAATCCGTATTGAAGACAAACCTATGATGATACCCTGCAGTGCTATCGAAAGCGCCCTGAAAGGTCAGATCAATTAGGGTGTCATTTCAAAGAGTTGGTTGAAGAAGCCAGAAGGTTGTCGATTGGGCTCATTTTCTTTTTCTTACCACTTTCATCTGCTACCATTTGACCTGGTCTCGGTGGACAGGAGAAATAGTATATAGTATCGTCGGAGGGAGGATTTTTCACTTGCTTGCCACCCACTTTCAGGAATACAATAATTTGATTTTTCATTGCTGAATTCACCCTGTCCCTTACCTTTGCACCCTGAAAATTAAAGCTGTTCCGCTTGTTCGGAGCGTTCGTTCAAATTTTTCTAAAAGCTGATTATGGCAAAAATTGGAAAGGTTAAACAGATTATTGGCGCCGTGGTAGATGTTCAGTTCGACGGAAGCCTTCCTGAAATTTATAATGCACTCGAAATCAAACGCGATAATGGCGATACACTGGTGCTTGAAGTGCAAAATCATTTGGGAGAGGACAGTGTGCGCACCATTGCGATGGATGGAACAGAAGGACTAACAAGGGGTGTCGATGTAGTAGATACAGGCGGACCTATCATGATGCCTGCCAGTGATCAGATCAAGGGACGCTTGTTCAATGTTACAGGAGATCCCATTGATGGCCTTCCGCCTGTTCCCAAAGTAAACGGACGACCCATCCATGCCAAACCTCCTGCATTTGAAAACCTTTCCACCGCTGCGGAGATATTATTTACAGGGATCAAGGTCATTGACCTGATCGAACCTTATTCAAAAGGAGGAAAAATTGGTTTGTTTGGCGGGGCCGGAGTTGGTAAAACAGTTTTGATCCAGGAACTCATTAATAATATTGCAAAAGCCTATGCAGGCGTGTCGGTTTTTGCGGGTGTTGGAGAAAGGACGAGGGAAGGGAATGACCTGATGCGGGAAATGATCGAAGCTGGTATTATGAATTATGGTGAAGCCTTCAGACACAGCATGGAAGAAGGGGGATGGGACCTCAGTAAGGTGAATATGAATGAATTGGCGGAATCAAAAGCCACCTTTGTATTTGGCCAGATGAATGAACCACCTGGAGCACGTGCAAGGGTAGCGCTTTCCGGACTTACCATTGCAGAATATTACCGCGATGGTGATGGAACGGGTAAGGGCAGAGATATCCTTTTCTTTGTGGACAATATTTTCCGTTTTACCCAGGCGGGTTCGGAAGTTTCAGCTTTGCTTGGACGAATGCCCTCAGCGGTTGGCTACCAGCCAACACTGGCAACAGAAATGGGTTTAATGCAGGAACGAATTACTTCTACTAAAAACGGTTCCATCACTTCGGTACAGGCGGTATATGTTCCTGCCGATGACCTTACTGATCCGGCCCCGGCTACCACCTTTGCCCACCTGGATGCTACTACGGTTTTATCCAGAAAGATAGCGGACCTTGGAATTTACCCGGCTGTGGATCCGTTGGATTCCACCTCCCGAATCCTCATGCCTTCGGTGGTGGGCGACGCGCATTATAATTGTGCCAACCGCGTGAAGCTTATCCTGCAACGCTACAAAGAACTTCAGGATATTATTGCCATCCTGGGATTGGATGAATTGAGTGATGAAGATAAACAGATCGTATCGAGAGCCCGAAAGGTACAGCGTTTCCTGTCGCAGCCTTTCCATGTGGCAGAAGCATTCACTGGTTTAAAAGGAGTGTTGGTGCCCATTGAGGAAACAATTCGCGGATTCAATATGATCATGGACGGAGAAGTGGACGAATATCCTGAAGCCTCTTTTAACCTTGTGGGTACCATTGACGATGCCATGGAAAAAGGTAAAAAATTAATGGCACAGGCACAAGGATAAGCTTTCAACAGGAGATTCAGAGATGCCGCACTATTTACTTGTAACTATCAACTTCAGCAATGACTCTTGAAATATTAACTCCTGAAAAAAAATTGTTCAGCGGCGAAGTCTATGGGGTGCAAATGCCTGGAATCAGTGGTTCATTTGAGGTGCTTGACAAACATGCACCATTGGTGAGCGCACTGAAAGCAGGGCGTGTAAAGGTGTTGCGAGACAAGCAGAATCATCATGCTTTCTATGATATTCAGGGTGGTTTTGTAGAAGTGCTTCATAATAAAGTTACCGTGCTGGTAGAAGGTGCCACCATGGTGGAGTAAGCTTTCCTAAAACACTGACCGTTGCTGATAGGCAACGTTTTTTTATTTCTTTCCTGTTGCAGGCATTGCAGTTTTGAGTTTTGGTGAATATATTAGAGAACACCAAATCCAATTCCATGAGATCAAAAATCTTTCTGGTGCTGGCAGGAATGTTTTTTTTCAATTCAGCAGCCAATACGCAGTTCCATATTTCAACAGGTGCTTCCGTGTTTTTAGGAAAGGGGATACCTCCCAAAAATGCTGATCAGGGAACTTCCCACCCAACACTTTTGGGTTATGGAATATTTTTG
>JANLYU010000177.1:0-2188 GCA_031365785.1 Flavisolibacter sp.
GGTATGTGGATTATATCAATAGCTGGGGACCTATGATTATGGGTCATGCCTTTGAACCTGTAACAGCAGCCCTTCAGAAAAAGATCGGTGACTCCACTTCCTTTGGTGCACCCACAGAACTGGAAGTGGAGATGGCGGAACTGGTGAAAAGCATGGTGGCCAATGTAGACCTCATACGCATGGTGAGCAGTGGAACTGAAGCGTGCATGAGCGCTTTGCGGCTGGCCAGGGGTTTTACCGGAAGAAATAAGCTGATCAAATTCGAGGGATGCTACCACGGCCACGCCGACAGCTTTTTGGTGAAAGCCGGAAGTGGCATGGCCACCCTTCATATACAGAATGTGCCGGGAATCACCACGGGCGTATCGGCCGATACCCTGGTGGCGCCTTATAATAATCTGGAAGCAGTGCAGCAAATGGCAACGGAACATCAGGGAGCCATTGCGGCAATCATGATTGAACCTGTTGCGGGCAATATGGGTTGCATACCACCGGCACCTGGATTTCTGGAAGGCTTAAGAAAATTGTGTACCCAGGAAGGCATTGTTTTGATTTTTGATGAAGTGATGACGGGATTCCGTCTGGCTATGGGAGGTGTACAGGAACGACTTCAAATAGATGCAGACCTGGTGACCTATGGAAAAGTTATTGGAGCCGGTATGCCGGTGGGAGCATTCGGAGGAAAATTGGAAATCATGAAACACATCGCTCCGCTTGGCAATGTGTATCAGGCGGGGACGTTGAGCGGAAATCCCCTTGCTATAACGGCAGGATTTACTTTGCTGACACATTTGAAAAATAATCCTGCCGTTTACAAAGAGCTTGAAGAAAAAGGAAATTACCTGAAAACTGGTTTGGAAAAAATCAGGAAATCATCCCAATTACCTTTTGTTGTCAACCAAATGGGAAGCATGATCAGTCTTCATTTCGGGGAACAACCCGTAACTGATTTCGCCAGTGCAGCAGCTGCCAACAATATTTTATTCGGCAAATTCTTTCATGCCATGCTGGAAAAAGGATTTTACCTGCCGCCTTCCGCTTTTGAAAGCTGGTTTTTATCTCATTCATTAACCTTGAAAGATTTGGATGATACCCTTGCTGCCGCTGAAGCAAGTATGAAAGAAATTACTTAAGCATCGTCACCGACAAGGTGAAACTAATAAAGAAAGAAGGACACTATGCCCACGGCGATCAAAACCACACCGCTGATTCGTTTTTCATTGTGTTCAATAAACTGGGCGCTCAATAAGTCAACTCCTTTGGTTCCCAGATTCACGAGTAACATGATGCCACTGATACTGATGACCGCGTAAATGAAGGACAACAGGGTCACCAGTCCCATTCCATAAGCGCCTGCTGATAAAAATAGGCTTTCCACTTCCAGGCAAGGCGAAAGAAACATCATGAAAATAAAAATCAAGATCCATTTTCGCTTACTTCTTTTATACTGCACTACATCTTTTTGCGAACTTGGGTGGTGATGTGGAAGATTAACGGTGTAATAAACCAGACCAAATACAATCAAAACAACGGAAGAAGCCATTCGGATCGTTCCGCCATACTTTTCCTGCAATTCCTTCCCAATTAAACCTAATACTATTCCCAGCACCACGGTACCCAAAACATGAGCCATAGCAGAAATAAAAGTGATGGAGGTAACATCTCTCAGCTTCCATTTTTCAGCGCGGGCCACAGCCACCAGGGGCAGCCAGTGATTGGGTATCAACGCATGAACCATGGCTAATAAAATAGTTCCCGCTATGATTGTGAACATCGAATAGATGATTTCTTGTAAATGTAATGCAGCGATGCTGACGGTGATGAATTTATAAAGACCTTATGCACTGCATCTCTGACGCAATAATAACTCACAAGGTTTAAGCCCTGTATGTTTTTTGAAAGCTGTGGAAAAATGAGAAATTGACGAATAGCCCAACAGGATAGATACATCGGTCACCGTTAATCCCTTTTCATACAAAAGAAACTTGGCGTGTTCCATGCGCTGGCTTTGGTAGAAATCAAAAATTGTGGTGCCGAACATTTCCTTGAAACCTTTTTTAAGGTAGCATTCATTCATGGCTACTTTACGGCTGAGCGCCCGGATCGTAATGGGTTCACCAATGTGCTGAAGTAGAATTTCCCGGGCTTTGGTGATCTTGTCTCTGTCGGCTTCATTGGCAAGAAATTT
>JANLYU010000234.1:0-4336 GCA_031365785.1 Flavisolibacter sp.
GGTGTCGTGTTCATATTTGTTGTGTTGGTGGTAGCAGCCCCATTGTTAGTTGCATTCATAGAATCTGATGTTGGAGCAGTGCTGGTCATTTTACTGGAGTCGGAAGTAGTATCAGATGTGCTACTGCTATTGTTACAAGACAGCATCGCTGAAGCCAAGAAACAAAAAGTGAAACCGTAATAAATCTTTTTCATAATTGAGTTTTGTTTTCATTATATATAAAATTTATGCCATCATCCAGGAAGTCAACGTTATTGAACCCTCCTAGCGAGCCTTGCTTCACCATGCATTATACTTCCCTGATGAATAGCGGCAGCAAATAAAAAGTGTTTAATTTACCACCCTTAAATAGTCAGCAATGAAGAAATGTTTGATCATCATTATACTGCTCTCATCCCTGTTCGTTTCCAAAGCTCAGCTTCCTTCTTTTATTAAAGACAGCCTCGACAATTATATACTTCAGGGGATTAAAGATTGGTAAATACCGGGATTATCCATTGTTATTGTGAAAAACGGACAGGTGGTCATCATGAAAGGATATGGTATAAGGGATCTCCAGACAAAAAAACCAGTAGATGAACAAACACTTTTCATGATTGCAAGCAATACCAAATTATTTACAGGTTCTGCACTGGCTTTACTGGAGGTACGGGGGAAAGTTTCACTGGATGACCGGATCACAAAATATTTTCCTGCCTACAGGTTATTCGATTCCACCACCACTAAACTGGTTACCATTCGTGATCTCCTCTCCCACCGCATTGGCACCAAAACATTCCAGGGAGATTTTACTTTTTGGAATACACAACTAACCAGGGAAGAAATCATGATGCGCATGAGGTTATTGAAACCTTCTCAGGTTTTTCGCCAGGATTTTGGTTATTGCAACAGTTGTTTTTTGACTGCCGGACAAGTCATTCCAAAAGTTACAGGACAAACCTGGGAAAATTTTATCAGGGATAGTTTATTGCTTCCACTTCAAATGAATCAGACGATGGTCTTATCATCCGGTGTGGAAGCACAACTAAATGTAGCATCCCCTTATACTACTTCCTATACCAATTCATTGCAACGTGTTCCATACGACAACTGGAATAATCTGGCACCGGCAGCCAGCATAGTGAGTAATGTCAGTGACCTGTCGCACTGGTTACTGATGCAATTGGACAGCGGGAGGTATCAGATGAAACAGATTTTACCGTGGAAAGCGGTACAAAAAACAAGGGATGCGAATATTTTTACCGGAAGCCGTAAATCAAGCCTGTTCCCCATTCATTTCCGGGCGTATGGACTGGGATTGTTCATGTCTGATTATAATGGCAGGCAGGTGTACTGGCACACCGGAGGTGCCGGGGGCATGGTAAGTAATGTCTGTTTTGTTCCGGAAGAAAATCTGGGAATTGCTATATTAACCAATAATGACAACCAGGGATTTTTTGAAGCATTGCGCTACCAGGTTCTTGATGCTTATCTGGGAATGCCATATGTAAACAGAAGTGAACAACAGCTCGGTGCCTTCAGAAATGAAATGACGAAGCAGTTGGAAGAAATCAATGAATGGAAATCCAAGGTCAAGGGTGGGAAGCCTGAACTTCCCCTCTCCTCTTATGTGGGCACGTATTCTAATGAACTGTATGGTAAAATTATTATCAGCCAGACACCCAATGGGCTACAAATATCTTTTCCAGCAAAACCTGACCTATCGGCTACATTGAATTATATGGACCATGGCGACTGGCTGATGCAATACAATAACATTGAGTATGGAATTTTTTCCATTCAGTTTCATCTAGAAGGAAGAAAAGTAAAGTCTGTAACCACGAAACAAAACGAATTTGTGGAAATTGATCCTTACACTTTCATTAAAAAATAAAACTTTCTACAAGGAAATGTAAAGTGACTTTCTGATTACATTTTGTAAATGCCTTCACTATCAGTAACGTCATTAAAAGAATCAAATCCTTTGTTGAGTTGTATATCTACTGAATGGGCTGCCTCATTTACTTTTTGTACAAAAGAAAAATCACTGATGATGGATTTGACACGATTGATATCATCAGCAAAGATCCTGTCTTCTTCAGCAAAGCCCACCACACTGCGCACATAATCATGCGCCGCCTCCAGCAGTTGGCTGCTTTTCATGGGCCTTCTGAATTCAATGGCCTGTGCAGCGCATAACAATTCAATAGCCAGGATGTAATCCAGATTATTGATCACTTGTGCCAGTTTGCGTCCGCTGATGCTACCCATGCTCACATGGTCTTCCTGTCCCAGTGAAGTAGGAATGCTATCCGCACTGGCTGGAAAGCAGAGCGTTTTATTTTCAGTGACTAACGATGCCGTGGTATACTGGGGAATCATAAAGCCACTATTCAATCCTACATTTTTCATGAGCAGTAATGGCAGCCCCCATTTTCCTTCCAGCAACAGGTAACAACGCCGGTCTGAAATATTTCCCACCTCAGCCGCTGCGAAACAGGCATAATCAAGCGGTAAGGCTAATAACTGGCCATGAAAATTTCCTCCGCTGATAGTATCATTAGGTCCGAATACTACGGGATTATCAGTAACTGAGTTAGCCTCTGTTTCAGTTAGTTCCTTCAAATGCAGCCATGCATTACGGGAAGCGCCGTGTACCTGCGGCATACAGCGCAGAGAATAAGGATCCTGAACTCTCCCACAGTCTATATGACTTTGCATGATTTCAGAACCTTGTAAAAGTAACCGAAGCCGCTGCGCCACTAACAGGCTGCCTTGAAATGGACGTAACAAATGCAACCTTTCATCAAATGGAGCCTTGGTTCCGGTGAGTGCTTCCAGGCTCATGGTCCCAATGATGTCGGCTGCTTCCAGGCAATGATGCATCCGGTACACACAATGAATGGCATACGCGAGGATGAATTGAGTCCCATTGATGAGGGCCAATCCTTCTTTGGGGCCAAGCCGGAGGGGTTCCAAACCAAATTGGTGAAGTACCTCCAGACTACGGGTTCTTTTACCCTTATGAACAACTTCACCGAGACCAATCAAGGGAAGGAATAAATGAGCCAATGGAGCCAGGTCTCCAGAAGCTCCAACACTTCCTTTCTCCGGAACCACAGGAATTATTTCCTGGTCAATATGCCAGAGAATCCTTTCCAGGGTTTTCAAATGAATGCCTGAATAACCCAAAGCCAGTGCATGAACTTTAGTTATCAGCATCAACTTAGCAATGGGTAGCGGAATGGGATCTCCCACACCTACACTGTGGCTTTGAAGAATCTTATATTGAAGCGTGGCTGCATCGGCTTCATTAATCCTGGTATTGGCCAAAATTCCAAATCCGGTAGTCACCCCATAGATGGTTTGACCTTCCTCAACCATTTGCTGAACATGAAGCTGGCTGTCGCGAACCTTTTTCACCGTGGCTTCATCAAGCCTACCTGTACAGTGTCCTTCAGCCAGTGATACTGCCGTTTTAACGGTCAGATGATCTCGTCCATAGAAAAAGACTGGGTTCATAATAAGGGTTCGAAAATAACTTTTATCTTGTTCTGTAAGCTCCAATATTCGCTACCATGGAAAACCTGTTCTTTTTATTAGCCACTTCTTTAGCCATTCGGCTATCGTACACCAAAAAATTAAGGAATTATAAAATCGCCGACACGGGCTGCTCCGCTCTGCTTTTTTCAGGAAAGCGGCGTTTCAAACAAACCAAAACGGATTCAGGCGACAATCTTTATTTTAATGAGTTTTGTCAAAAGGCGATCACCTACGGGGTAATTTGTATTCAGATGAAAGAATGGTATGACCTGGACAAGGCATTGAAAATGCTGGGAGGATACATCAATAAACTAAAGGGTCCATTTTATATTCTTCACCAGACCGGATTGCAAAAAGATGTGGACTGGAATACTATTTCCTCCCGTACGCTGGTCAACTACTGGCAGGATGGCGATAAAACAGACTGGAAAATCAAAGGCTATACCAATGGTAAGTTTATTGCTATACTTTATGTAAAAAACATCACTCAATTGGATGTCGGCCAACAAGACCTTTTCCTTGACAGTTTTCACTTTCAGGCTGCCTGATAACTAGTCTCATTCCTTATCTTTGCCCCCCATTAAAACTATTTTGATGGATAGCACACTGGCTCATAGGTGAAACAGTGCGTATCTGAATTTCATATTGGAGAGGTCCGGTAGCTCAGCTGAATAGAGCAACTGCCTTCTAAGCAGTAGGTCACAGGTTTGAGTCCTGTCCGGATCACAGGGTTACAGACTGGAATATAAAACCACTCTATGTTTCAGGCTTTTTCAGTTTCATGTGTTGTTCTTTCAATCAAAAAAATAAATTC
>JANLYU010000287.1:0-3340 GCA_031365785.1 Flavisolibacter sp.
AAATTGTTATCCCTGGAAAAAATGGTGGCATGCACATGTGCCGGCCTTTTTTTCTCGGGGTTATCTTTTACTTCATTGAAATAAATGGGACGCTTCAATTTCAGCTCCCCTTTTTCATTCACAGAAAGCAGCACCGCGGATCCACTTGTATAGTTGCCTGCGGCGATCCATTTACCGGTCTTGTCCACCGAAACATAACAGGGATGGTCGCCCATGGACGAAGTGGTGGATATTTGTTTCATATGACCATTCCTGTGGTCAAAAGAAAAAGAAGTCACACTCCCCCCATGACCCTCTCCCGCATTTTCATTCACGGCATAGACCCACTTTTTATTGGGCGACACTTCGAGGTAGGAAGGATTAGAGGTCACTACAGAATCGATGAGGGAGGTGGTTCCGTCTTTGCTATCAAAGTCAAAAACATGGATACCCTTGCTTTTACCATTCGTATAGGTTCCTACAAGCAGGTAATATTTTTTTTGACCTGATGCCACAATAAAAAAAAGAAAAAGAATGATTGAAAAATAAACTTTCATATAAATGGTTTCATGTAAACTAAGCAAGAACCTGCTGAGGGAGTTCTACCTTTTCCATGGCATTGAGTTTATGCAGCTCCAGAATGGTGGTGTTTCCATCTGCCGACTCGTGGTACATGGGTTGGAACTTGGCCCCCCAAACCAGTTCTCTGAATGTATAAGAAGTGCGCTGCATGACCGTATTGGAAAAGACCTGGTCAAATCCGGATACAAGAACAAATAATTCAAAATCTGACCGTTCAAAGTCTTCCTTAATAAAATGGAGGAGCGGACTTTCTTTGTTGATAGGGTGAACCACTGTCCAGTTCATAGTGAAGGTATCAATCCGGTTGCGCTCCAGGTTAAGCTGGTAAAATTTGAACTCAGGTTTATTGCTATCCAGATCGTTCAATACCACACTGACAGTAACCTGCGCGTTGGTAAGATGATGATGGGTTTTATAAGGTGCCATGCGGAACATGAGTCCCAGCCCATCCTTGTATGGAGAAATGATAGCCTGCTCACTGAAGGCAATGTAGGCCTTTGGTCGGGCAAACCGGCCGAAAAGAACACCGGTAAGAACGGCAAAAAACATAAAACCCGACATAGATTCGAAGGAGGAGATCACGTTAGCAAAATGCCCTACGGGATTGATGCGTCCATATCCCACTGTCGTGAACGTTTGAGTACTGAAAAAATAAATTTCAGTAACGCGGTCCCAGGTGTTGGTAGCAATGATGCCCTGCAGCTCGTCATGCCCTGCCATCAAATACAGGCTGGTAAAAAACAGATTCGTAAGGATAAAAAATCCAACAATGAGGAGAATGAATTTCCACGAAGAAACCGCCAGCATGAAAGAATAGATCCTTACCTGTTTATGCAGAGGATATCCTTCTTTTCGCAAATTAAATGAGCCATCCTTGTTGATAAACCGCCCACCCATTTGTGACGCCTGAGCACCAAAACCCGTGTCCGGATTAGTTTGGGAGTTTTTATTGATCTTATGATGTGCCATCAGCCGTATTTTTCCATCCTAAATAATCTTCCAAAGTTAATGAGGTTCAGGAGAGCTTACCCGTTCCTTTTGCAATGAAGCAGTCCTTTAAAATTAGGCACCTTGCTTCCATAAGATGATAATTTCTATGGATTTGATTTAGTTACTTACCTTTTTGCAAACTTTTTTTATGAGAAAAAACATCCTGCTCGCATTCGTTTTGATCCTTTCTAATTTTTTACTTGCTCAGGGAAATGATTCTTTACAAAAACAATTGATCAAGGATTGGCAGAGAGCCAAAAATTATACGAAGGCCTACCTCGACAAAATGCCATCCGAAAAATATGGATACCGGCCGGTTGACAGTATCAGGAGTTTTGCGGAACAGATGCTCCACCTGGCGCAGGTCAATGTAATTTTGGTGTCTAATGGAACCGGTCAGGCCCCGATTTTTACCGGGCGCCAATTAGAAAAATCAAATTCTGCTCAGACAAAAGACTCTGTGGTTTATTTTGTTTTGGCCAGTTATGATTTCTGCATTCAGGCCATCCAAAAAATGGAAATCTCAAAAATGGATGAGCCGGTAAAATGGGGTCATTTTACAGAAACCAGAAGGGCCTGGATCATGAAAGGATTTGAACACCAGACCCACCACCGCGGGCAGTGCACCATTTACATCAGGCTCAATGGCATTACTCCTCCCAATGAACAATTATTCTGATCATAACGTGACAACGGTGATGTCTTAGTCAGGAGCTGAATGAAAATTATCGGTTAAATACCATCAGAACTACATAAGATCTGTAGTGGATAGCTGTATAAGAAAAACGGCTTCTTCATCAGATTACCGGATCGTTTTTTCAACACCGTTATTTGTACTTATTTAGGTTATGAAATCTATTCAAAAAACTACCTTCGCTGTATGCAGGATTATCTGACGGGGTTGAATGAAAGACAGCGGGAAGCAGTACTGACAAGTGAAGGGCCGCTGATGATCGTGGCAGGCGCAGGAAGCGGAAAAACCAAGGTGTTAACCACCAAGATCGCTCACCTGATGTCAAAGGGCGTAGATGCTTTTCATATTCTCGCGCTGACGTTTACCAACAAGGCGGCCGCGGAAATGAAAGAACGCGTAGAGCATATTCTGGGCAACCGCGAAGCCCGCAATCTGTACATTGGCACCTTTCATAGTGTTTTTGCACGCATCCTCCGCGCAGAAGCGCACCGTTTAGGCTTCCCTAATTCATTTACCATTTATGATACCGACGATGCCAAAAGTGTGGTGAAGGCAGTGGTTGGTGAACTGAACCTGGACGCGCAACATTATAAACCCAACGTGGTGTACAACCGCATCTCAGGTGCCAAGAATGGACTAGTGGGTCCTAAGGAATATATTGATGATTATTTGATTCAGCAGGAAGACCTGCGCGCCAACAGGCCCATGATCGGCAAAGTGTATGAAGCCTATGCCAACCGTTGTTTCAAGAACGGTGCGATGGATTTTGATGACCTCCTTTTCAAAATGTATGAGCTGCTGAAAACATTTCCCGAGGTGTTGCACAAATACCAGCACAAATTCAAATACATCCTGATCGACGAGTACCAGGATACCAACCCGGCCCAGTACGAGATCATTAAATTACTCGGTGCGGTTCATGAAAATGTTTGCGTGGTAGGCGATGATGCGCAAAGTATTTATAGCTTCCGCGGCGCAACGATAGAAAATATATTACAGTTTCAAAAAGATTACGATGATGTGAAAGTGGTAAAACTTGAACAGAATTACCGCAGCACAAAAAATATACTCGAAGTTGCAAACGAGATCATCAGC
>JANLYU010000307.1:0-28353 GCA_031365785.1 Flavisolibacter sp.
CCCTTGTTTTTCTTCAGGATGTAACTGGATTTATGGTGGGTAGCAGAAGCGAGCACGCGGGGATCATTAAGGACGGCGCGAAAATGGTCAATGCAGTAGCTAACTCAGTAGTTCCTAAGTTCACCATCATTATAGGGAATTCTTATGGCGCCGGAAATTATGCCATGTGCGGCAAAGCCTATGATCCACGTTTCATTTATGCCTGGCCTACCGCAAGGATAGCCGTTATGGGAGGCGAGCAGGCGGCGAAAACTCTTTTGCAGATCCAGGTGGCAGGACTAAAAGCAAAAGGAGCTACGATCACACCGGAAGATGAAAAGAAGTTGTTGAATGAAATCAAGGACAGGTATGAAAAACAGGCATCACCTTATTATGCAGCTGCAAGGTTATGGGTGGATGACATCATTGACCCTGCCCTCACCAGGATGGTTATTTCGGAAGGTATTCATGCGGCCAATCACAACGCCTATATGGAACCAATGGCTACCGGAGTTTTCCAGGTGTAACAACCTGCTAAAAAATTGTTTGCTACAATTCACACAACACAGGAATATTTTTAATCGATGAAATTACTAATGCCATCCTTCCGCCTCAACCCCGCTAATAATGAATGAGATTATCATGTATACAGATGGAGCATCAAAAGGTAATCCCGGACCCGGGGGGTATGGGGTGGTCCTGATCAGTGGGAACAGGAAAAAAGAACTTTCGCAGGGTTATAAAAAAACTACGAACAACCGCATGGAGTTAATGGCAGTCATCGCCGGACTGGAAGCACTTAAAAAAACTCACCAGAAAATAACCATTTATTCAGACAGTCAGTATATCGTGAAAGCGGTGAAAGAGGGATGGTTGAATAAATGGATGGCCACCAATTTTGCAAAAGGGAAAAAAAATAAGGATTTGTGGGTTCGGTTTTACAATTTGTCACTACAACACACGCTTCATTTCGTTTGGGTGAAGGGTCATGCCGACAACGCTATCAATAACAGGTGTGATGAACTGGCAACGGAAGCAGCGGATAGAGGCGAACTTCTCAAGGACGAAGGTTATGAAATGGATCCGAATCAATTGCTTTTATGATCCCCAATCAGGCAGCCAGCTGTTGATGTGGAATACGGTTGATCCATCTGCTCATCACCGCGTAGGCACCAAAAAGTAAAGAGCAGAAAAATAAGTCACCAATAATAATATTCCCGTAAAATCCCGGGAATACTCCATAATCCCGGTAAAATAACAAAGCATCATTATAACAGGAATTCAATCCAATGAATGTTTTAGGACGGTTGAATCCTCCCCCTCCCAGCCATACAAAAAAGTTGGAAGTAATAAAATAAATCAAGGAACCACTGATAGCAAACCCGATGACACGAATCGCATTTACTTTCCTCATCAGGAAACCAAATAGGGTCATTAGTACAAACAACAAATAATTCAGTATCTGGCTATCAAAGAAACCTTGTGAAGTGTAGAAACCAGGAATCGCCGACCATCCATTGATATAAAGTAACTGGTACAAAGCATCCGAAATAAGCATGGACAACAGTGGTAATATGAAGGCCAGTCGCTTGTCTTTAAGGATAGCTCCTCCAAAAATGGCCATGGCCAGCTGCGGGGCAAAACCCTGCGGCCGGTTTCCCCAAACGCGGTAAAGTGAAGCGGAAAGGATCAAAAGAACAAAAGCAAGAACAACAGATTTATTCAATTTCATCAGTAGCGATTTAACGACGCGAAAATAATGGAAGATTGGTGATTTTCCTCAGTTTTTTAACAGCGGAATAGTTACCCTGAATACACTAGCAGCAGAAAGTGCCGACAGGCTTATAGATGTACCAGCAGAAATAAACATGGAATCGCCCCGTTCCAGTTTCCATTCGCTTTTGCCAAACTTCAAGCGGACAGAACCTTTCATCAACAGAATAATTTCAGCAGCTTGGACCTCAAGGTGGAGGGTCTCTTCAGGATTCAGGTGGTAGTGGTGCAATTCGAATTCGTCTACCGGGGCAGGGTAAATGGTATGATTACCTGTTGCCTGCAAGATTTTTGGCTCAGTAGCTTCAAACCTTACATTCCTCATCAATTCATCCACGTCGATATGCTTATCAGTTAGCCCGGCGCGCAGGACATTATCTGAATTGGCCATGACTTCCACATTTCTGCCTTCCAGGTAAGCATGAGGCATTCCCTCTTGTTGATATACACCCTGGCCGTAGTGTAAATGAACCAGGTTAAAGAAATAAATAGAAAAAATACCCCTATCGTAGTAATCCTCTCTGCAAAAAATGGTGGCGGCTCTTGCCGCCCAAAAGTCTTCCTGATTTTTCTTCCAATTTTGCTGTTGGTAGATGGGAAGGATCCGCTGTACAAGAGGTTCAAGATGATGGTTGATTTGTTCCTGAGGCATCCACATCACCTTTTCGTACAAGCCTTTGTACCCCTTTGAAGCAAACAGGTCTTTGAGAAACTGAAGTTCTGGGGTTTTTTCAAGGATGGAAGCCAGCCTTTCTTCATTTTTGAAACCATGCAGTAACCAGAAATCACCCAGCGCCACCATCAGTTCAGGCTTGTGATTTTTATCCTTATAATTCCTTTTTGGATCTGTGAGGGGCCGTCCCACCTGGTTTTCTTTATCAAATTCCATGGTTGCTGTGGCCTTATCAGGATGAACCTGAATAGAAAGCATTTGGCGGACATCAAGGATTTTAAACAGGTAAGGAAGCGTATTGAACCGGGCTTTCATTTGATCTCCCACCAACAGGGAGGGGTCAGCCTCAATGAGGGCATCCAGTGACAAACCCCTCTCATCGTGCGAGGGAAAATTAGGATGAGCACCCAGCCAGTATTCAGCAAAAGGTTTACCGGAAACATTTTCTTCCTTCAATAATTCCGGTATAAATTCCAATCCACCCCACGTATAGTTTTGAACGACGCCTTTGAGTGGAAAAACACCTTGCCTAGGGATCATGAATACGTATTTTCAGATAAAGATAAGTGATGGGTGATCACCTGAACCTGGGCAAAGAAGGAGAAAAAATTGCGGAAGACTGGTTGGTCAGTAAAGGCTTTAGCCTATTGTATCGCAACTGGAGGTTCAGGAAATTCGAGATTGATATTATTGCTTTGAAAAACGGGCTGCTGCACTTTATTGAAGTAAAATTGCGTTCATCAAACAGCTTTGGTTTTCCGGAAGATAAGGTTACACCCAAAAAATTACGTTCGCTATTCCAGGCTGTTGACCAATTCATGCTTCTCCATCCATCGTATCAAGACTTCCGTATGGATATCCTTTCCATTTCAGGAACCAGAAAGCCTGAAATATTTTTTATTGAAGATGTTTATTTATAAGGTTGTTCCTGGGCTACCAAAATTGGCTCATTGATTTTAACCCTTTCCATTAATTTTTCTACCATTTTGAAAGTAGCTGGGCAATGCTGCACATTCTGCTTATGGATATGAATATACTCCACTACCTTTTTTTTGGTCAGATGAGGAAATTCCGCACAGTCTTTTGGACGGATCTCATAGATATTGCACATGTTCGTTTTTCTGTCGAGAAACTGGCAGGGTGTATTCACATTCATCCATTCTCCTTCCTTATCCTTGTACAACCATTTTTCCCTGAATTGCCGGATGCTCATGTTGAGGTGCCTGGAAATTCTCTGCTGATCCTTGAAGGTATAGGTAGGGGTCATGTTGCGGCAGCAATTGGAACAGGCCAGGCAATCTACTTCCTGCCAAACTTCTTTGTCCAAAATATCAGCCAGAAGGTCCAGATTCTTGGGCGGTTGATTTTCAATTTTGGTCAGAAAACGTCTGAGTCGGGAACGGTGTTGTAAAACGGTGTTAGCAAATTTTCTTCTGAAATAAGACATGTTACAAATGTAAGCGTTGAAGGTAAAAGAATTTTGAAATGAAAACCCACTGCAGTTAATTTTGTTTGTAACTGGTGCAGACATGGTACATTCATAGGAACGAATCAAGCCCAGCAAAAATACTTTGTCAAAGTTCAATTCATAAATGTGTGGGAACCTTATAAAAAGGGGTTTAAGTCTTATCTCCAGCTGGAACGGTCACTTTCGCATAATTCCATATCAGCTTACCTGAACGACATTGAAAAACTCACTTCCTATTTACAGGTACAGGGGATGAAGAAAAATCCTGCCGAGTTGGTGCTGAAAGATCTGCAGCAATTTCTTCAATGGATCACAGAATTGGGAATGACGGCTTCCTCACAGGCCAGGATCATCTCAGGCATCAGAACCTTTTATAAATATTGCCTGCTGGAAGACATCACATCTACCGACCCGACAGCTCTTTTGGAAACGCCCAAAATGAAAAGGACCCTCCCCGATGTGCTGGGGGTGGAGGAGATTGAAAAAATAATCGACGCCATTGACCTCAGCACGCCTGAGGGTACACGCAACAAAGCTATTATTGAAACCTTGTACAGTTGCGGATTGCGGGTCAGTGAAATCGTAAACCTGAAGTTATCGCAGCTCTACCTTGATGTAGGTTTTATCAGGGTGATCGGAAAAGGTAATAAGGAAAGATTGGTACCTATTGGAGATAGTGCCGCCAAATACATCAACATTTATAAGATCACGATTAGAGACCACCAGTCCATCTTACCTGGGGAGGAAGACATTTTGTTTTTGAACCGGCGGGGCAAAAGACTCAGCAGGGTCATGATTTTTCTGATCATCAAAGGACTGGCATCGAAGGCACGCATCACTAAAAATATTTCACCACACACTTTCCGGCACTCGTTTGCCACCCACCTCGTAGAAGGCGGCGCGGACCTGAGGGCGGTGCAGGAAATGCTTGGACATGAAAGCATCACCACCACTGAAATCTATACGCATCTGGACAGGGAGTTTTTGAGAAAAACGCTGCAGGAATTTCATCCGGGGTTCGGAGGAAAACCTAACAGGTTGTGATGATGATTATTTCTGAATGATCATGTATAGGCCTTACCACTCGTTTGAAATATTACAGTTGTTTTAACTATCCTCTTATGGTAGACCAATAGCTCCTAAGCGCTGATTCAAAAAGAAAGTTGATATTACCAGTAAATCATTTGATAATAATTCAGATTTTGCATCTAAAAAATCTAATAAGTCTTGAAAAAACACCTGATCCTTATTCAATTATTATCTTTTTAACTAACATTGTTTTTCCTCGACCTGTCATCTTCAGAAAATATATACCGGCTGACAAATGTCCGGGAATAGTGATGGAACATTCTGTTGAACCATTTTCACTGGCATTTTGTTTGGACACAACCACTTTGCCAGCTGCATCAAATACCTTGTAATCCTGAATATCATATGATAGAGGAAAAGTCACCTTCAATGTTGAACCCACCTTTACTGGGTTGGGAAAAACCAACAGCTCATTGTCTGAAAATTCTTTTGATATCTGGCTAGATGGTGCAACAGGTGGCAACTCCTTTTTGGCTGAAGGATTGATGTTAGAACCGATGCCTATTCCACCCATTTTGTATGTATTCATGCCGGGCGCCCTGAATAATTCAACTGGCTTTTTCACAACTTTTGGTAAACCATCCCTGACATCATGATGTAGAAGACTTTCTTTGTTAACATGACAATCAAGTGAACGGGTAAAACTTTTTTTCATGGATTTTTTAGAAGGTATTTCTTCTAATATTTCACCTTGAATAGCGTCATCATATACTATTTCAACATCTCCTTTTACTACAGGACACATAAAGAAACCATTAACTTTCACCCTGGGGGGTGGAACTGGCAACACCTCACCGGCTACCGTTTCTATCATCGAGGTAGAAACAATTTTTTTATTGCTGATCGTTGAAGGGAAAATTGCTGTAGGATGTTGTTCCTTCCAGCTTTGCTTTGTTCCACATGATTTTAATAACAGCACCATGGCCGGCCAAGTAAATTGAAAAAAATAACGGACCCATGGAATCCTTTTCTTGTTGATCACCAGGTCTCTTTCCAACTGATCTGCATGAAAATGACCGCAAAGATTCGCTCTTGGTTGTTTGAAAAAATCTGCTAATTGACGGTCACTCATGGCAGTAAAATCCACAACTGTCTTTTGACACGATCTGCAGAATTTCCCTTTTTCGAATGGTAACATTTCATCCCAGGATTCATGGCAAGGGCTCTTGATACTGATGCTTAATTTTTTCATATTGATCGCATAAGTTGATAATAGAGAATTTCTGTTCTGAAATTCTATTTACTAACAGGCTGTTTTTTATTTATAGCCCCATTGGATCTTCAACACTTAGTTTAAATAGGATGCAGCACTTTAACAGATTGCATATACGTTATTAAAAAATATTTCTTCTATTTTAGATGTATTGGCTTTTTTGAAAAACATATCCAAGCATGCTGCTTCCGACGCAGACCTGGTGAACCAGTACCAACAAACCCATGACCTGGCCGTTCTGGGGGAACTTTTTCAGCGGTATATGGAGTTGACCTATGGAGTTTGCCTGAAATATCTGAAACACCCCGAAAATGCTCAGGATAGCGTGATGACTATTTTCGAAGAATTAATCATAAAGCTCCGGAAACATGAGGTCAATAATTTCGGGGGATGGTTATACACGCTGGCCAAAAATCATTGTCTCATGCGGCTTCGCACAGAGAAAAAACAGGTTACGGTAAATTATGAGCCAGAACTTATGCAATCGAAGGAAATGGAGCATCTGAATGATGCACCTGAAACTGAAGAAGATTTCAGAAAAATGGAATATTGTATGGAACAATTACAGCCTGAACAAAAAAATGTAATTGCACTTTTTTACCTGGAAGGAAAATGTTATAACGACATTTCAGCCGCAACGGGCCTGGAATGGAACCAGGTGAGAAGCGCCATTCAGAATGGCAGAAGAAATCTTAAAATATGCATGGAAAATCAAAAAGAAAAAATTACAGCCACTAATGGACCCATCTCCCGGAAATAAACACTATAACGCTGCCGATATCCAGCGCTACCATGCAGGTCAGATGCCAGCAACGGAAATGCATGCTCTTGAAAAAGCAGCCCAAAACGATCCCTTCCTGGCAGATGCGCTGGAAGGTTACAGATTGACCAACACACCCCGGGAAGACCTCCAAAAAATTCAGTTCCAGCTGGACAAAAAGCTACAACAGATATCAAAGTCCATACCATTGTACCGACGCACCCCCTGGTTGCGGGTGGCCGCTATTCTTTTATTAATGGCGGGTAGTGTAGCATTGATGGTTCAGCAGCTTTCTAAGGGTAAAGATTCCATAGCTTACACAAAGGTTATTTCGACACCTATCAAAAACGATTCCGAAGCTGTTCCAAAAATGCTGTCCAATGGATACCAAACTGCAGATTCCATAGGAACCGTTTCTGTGACCCACGATGAAATTGCCGGTAATACTCAAAATAGTTCTCGCACAGAGTCGGTTAGTAACACACCTCCTATACAATCGCCACAAAAAAAATCATCTCAAAAGCAGCAGGAGGGTGAACATGAAACCGGTATAGCCCAGCATGTTCCTTCAAGGAATGCCCAGGATACCATAGAACACCATGCATCGGCACTTTCAAAGTCTATTCCAAGTACTTCCATTTCCAATTCATCCACGCAGCCTGAGAGAGATAATGCCATCAAAAGAAAAAATATGACAGCTCCACTTCCTTATCCGGAAAGGACATTGCAGGGGAAAGTTGCTGGTGTTGGTATAGATACCGTTACAAAGAAAGTGGATCCTTCGGCTCAGACTATGGATGAAGAAGTGGTGGGTACCGGGTCAAATAAACCAACCGCTCCTAAAAAACGGCTGGTACCAGATACTTTAGAACCTGAAGAAGGATGGGTAAAATTCAATCAGTATGTTGCCAGCCACCTGAAATTACCTGACGAAGTGAAACGCAAAAATATTTCTGGTGAAGTACATCTTTCTTTTGAGGTGGACCGAAAGGGCCGCCCCATCCATATAAAGGTGGCTCAACCGCTATGCGCTCCGTGTGAACATGAGGCCATCCGTATTTTGAAAGAAGGTCCAAAATGGAAATTGAATAACAAAAGCGGAATAGTGATCATAAAATTTTAAATACTCCTTAGTTTATTGATCCTTGCATACTCCTTTGCATAGCTGAACTACAAATCTTACTTTTGCCAGCAAATTGTATCCATGTCAAAAAAATTGCTTGCACTCGTATTATCCTGTGTCTTTCTTGTTTTTGTCAACGCGCAACAAGTAAAATTGCCCCAACCAAGTCCTACTCAAACTGTCAAACAGGAATTTGGGATCGGCAGCATTGAACTTTCTTATTCGCGTCCGGGAATGAAGGGCCGTAAGATCTTTGGTGACCTTGTCCCTTACAATAAAATTTGGCGCACGGGTGCCAACAGTGCCACTACACTCACTTTCAGTGATAGTGTAGCAATTGGAGGCGTAAAGATCGCACCTGGAAAGTATGGATTACTGACCCTGCCCGACAAAGATCAATGGATCTTGATCATTACCAAACAAGTTGATGTTACAAATCCTTCAGCTTATAAACCTGAGATGGATGTGGTTAGAACCAGTGCCAAACCTATGGCATTGAAAGATCCGGTAGAAACATTCACCATCCTGTTTGATAATGTAAAACCAGCCTCCACCGATTTGCGCCTGATGTGGGAAAATGTTTCCGTGAACCTGCCCATCACAACCGACTTTGACTCAAAGGTATTGGCAGACCTCAACAACGCACTTAAAGATAACCGTCCTTATTATCAGGCTGCACAGTATTATATGGAAAGTGGCCGTGACCTAAATCAGGCGCTGGTCTGGTTTGATAAGGCCATCGAGCAGAATCCAAAAGCTTACTGGATCTATCATCAGAAAGCCAATGCACTGGCCAAACTGGGAAGAAAATCAGATGCAAAAGTAACGGCCCAGCAATCTATGGACCTGGCGAAAGAACAGAAAAATGATGATTACGTAAAGCTCAATGAGAAATTAATTGCCTCACTGAAATAGTAAACCTGACGATCGGCAAGCAGGTGGTAAATGGTAACTATTCACCACTCTTCTTTATTCGCATCAAGACCTGTATCACTGAAGCTACTCCCATCACCCCCAGTGCGCCAATTACATTGAGCCATAAAAAACTGATGTCAGGTAGCCATTGCAGGAAAGTGATCCTTTCGTTAAAAAAAAGCAGCACCACAAATAATTCCACCAGCAAAGCGGCAATAAATGTGGCTGTGCCCATAACCTTTTTCAGGTAAAAAGCAACCAGAAAAATTCCAAGGATGACACCATAGAATAAAGAGCCAAGAACATTGACAGCTTCAATGAGGCTTTGACCGAGCGTTGTGGAAAATTGAGCGATGAGGATAGAAAAAAGCCCCCACGCCAAGGTATACCATCTCGACATGTGGTATGCGTTGACAGGCTGGTGGGGCCCGGCCATTCGCTGATGAAAATCAACTACGCTGCTGGCAGCCAGCGAATTGAGCGAAGCGGCAATGGAACCCCATGCGGCTAAAAAAATGATGGCGATCAGTAATCCTCTCAGACCCGAGGGCAAATAATTTTTTACAAAACTCAGAAATACATAATTAGTATCATTGGTTTCGTCTTCTTTTTTATGCGTGGCTTTTACCGCGATCCGTTTGAACTCAGAACGGTAATTTTCTGACACTTTGTTAAGATGCCTGATAGTATCTGTCAACTTCTGATCACTATAATTCTTTTCTCTGGTGAATTGATCAACTGCCTGCTTTTTCAACAGGGTGATGGCATCATACCTGGTTTGCAGGTCTTTCACCGAATCCCTATAATCGGAGTGCTGTACTTGGCTCAGGAGTGTATTATTAAAAGAGAGAGGTGCCTGGTTGAACTGGTAAAAAACAAAAACCAATACGCCTATCAATAAAACAAAAAATTGCATGGGAACTTTAATGATCCCGTTCATCAATAAACCAATCCTGCTTTCCCGGTTGCTTTGAGCTGTTAAATAACGGCCCACCTGGGACTGATCAGTGCCAAAATAAGAAAGCTGAAGAAAAAATCCTCCTATGATTCCACTCCAGATATTGTACCTGTCATTCCAGTTGAAGCCCGATGGTGAATGACCGCTGGTGATCACATTCAATTTTCCCAGCTTGCCCCCTACATGCAGCGCGTCTACAAAACCAACCTGCTGAGGCAATAAATGAATAATGGTATATCCTGCCAGGGTCATGGCAATGAAAATGACGACGATCTGAATGGTTTGCGTATAGGCAACGGCCCTTGCCCCTCCACTCACTGTATAAATAATTAGTAAGCCGCCCATCACCATGTTGGTCCAGAAAATATCCCAGCCGAAAAGTGTAGATAAAATGATTGACGGTGCATAGATGCTGATACCAGTGGATAATCCCCGCTGCAATAAAAATAAAAATGAAGTGAAGGTCCTGGTTTTATGGTCAAAGCGGTTTTCAAGAAATTCATACGCCGTATAGACTTTGAGCCTCCTGAAAAGAGGTACAAACGTGATGCAGATAACCACCATAGCCAGTGGTATCCCAAAGTAATATTGCACAAACCGCATCCCGTCTGAATACGACTGACCAGGACCCGACAAAAAAGTAATCGCACTTGCCTGCGTGCCCATAATACTTAAAAGTATGAGGTACCAAGGCATACTCCTGTTAGAAAGAAAATAACCATCGAGGTTTTTTGTGGTTCGGCTTTTATACAAGCCATATAGTATGATACCAGAAAGGACCAGGACCACTATGATCCAATCGGTGGAGGTCATGAGAAGTGTTTAGTAAAAACAAAAAATAAAATGATCAGTAAAACCAGGAATGCCATAACCAACACATACCAGGGTGTCCAGGATGTAAAAAGAGGAACCTTGTCTTTTTCGTCTGTCATAGTTGAATCAGGTAGGTCATTCAGTGATTGTATCATACCGCTAAGTCAGCAAGAAATCCCTACATTACACGTACTACTCACTACCTCTCGCTTAATTTCTTCGTTTCATGAGGCTTGATCCCAGCAAACCAATAGCTAATCCTATGATCAGTCCTAGTTGTACCCTTTTAATGAAAATACCAATGATCAGTCCCAGGATAATGATAAAAGTGAAAGATATATAGCCCCGCTGTTTATCAGGTTTACGATCCGCCATCAGAATTCTTTTTTTCTGTTCAGTGCAATGATATTAGCAATAAGTCGATACGCGCCGGTTACGCCTGCGGGAAGCTCCCTGAAAAATACAAGACCAGTGTAGGTAAAATAACCTTTCCCGTATGGAGTGATCACCAGGCTCCCGTCATCTGGTTGTTCACCCGCGTCATTCATTCTTAAAATGGTTTCATAATGTGAATCCAGGTTATCGGCGTGATAGATACTCCTCTCCTGTTTCCATCCAATAAAATCATCTTTCGTAATCCTGTTTGGAAAATTTAATACAGGGTGGTCTGGTTTTAAAAAAGTAACGGGTGCGTTTTCATCTGTAATCCGTTTACCTGAAACCGTAAATGGGTAGGGACCCATTTTTGACCGGATGTTATTGGCCTGGCTGTATTGTACTACATAGTTGCCCCCGTTCTCCACGTATTTCATGAGCTTATCATAGTACTTACCCAACCATTCATTGGTATTGAATGCCCGTACGCCCGAAATGATGGCATCAAACTGCTGAAGGTTATTCCGCGACAATTCTTTTTCGGAAAGAAGAGTGACTTCATATCCCATCTGCTCAAGGGATTCTGGAACCTTATCGCCCGCTCCAACAATGTAGCCGATCTTTTTATTATAAATTTTTACATCGATATCCTTGATGGTAGTAATAGCGGGTTTGAAATAAGTAATAGCCGGAATGTGACTATAGCTGATTGACCTCAAAATATTTCCGGGCTGCTTATAAAGCGGCGAAAGGTTGATTTTATAAGTAGTAGGCTGCAACGATTTCAAAGAAATCAAATCGTTGTACACCTGTCTTTTCATCAATGAAAAAGGGCCGACCTGGTAAGCCAGAGTATCGTTTTTGCTATTTACTGAAGAAGAAAAGGAGACAGGTGAGGGCACATTGATGTTCCTGTTGGCAGTAATGTTGATACTAATCTGCTCATTTTCTTTTGAATTTTTTAAATAAAACGGCTGAAGCTCATTGAAGGTGGCCATGGGTATCACTACTACCGGCCAGTAAATTTCTCCTTTGACCTGGTCGGTGAATTTATACTTCACTGGTTTCAAAAAGGTAACATGTGTTCCTGCAATGATGAGGTCAATGGTAGCCGTGTAGGCATTTTGTACGTCCGGCTGACCGATCCATTGCTGGTTGCTGACATTATAATATCCTTCCTCCATTTTATTTTGTAGCCAGTAGGGTTGAGTAATTTCCTTTTTCTCAGGAACAGCTAATATTTTATTGAGAAAAAAATTTTTGTTTTTGACAAGGCCCACCGAAAAAATAGAATCAAATCCCTCCATCTTCACTTCATGTAACTGAATACTATTACCCATCCGGTCATTCACCACAAAGTTGATCCTGATCGAATCTCCCTGCACCGCATATTGTTCTGTAGTATAAGCTTCCATCCACAATCCACTGGAAGATTCTATAAGGTTTTGTACTTCCTTCATCTTTTGTTCCTGCCAATAGCTCGAAGGCATGGCCTTTAGTGCATTGAACAACAGTACTAATTGTGGAACGGAACGTTGGGGTTGCATGAAATCAAAAGTGCTGATTAACTGATTGATCAGAGGCTCAATTTTCTCACCTCCCTTCACACGCTGCCAGGAAAGATTGATGTCATCAAACAAATCATTCGATACAGGACTTCCGCCTGTGATTTTGAAACCTTCCATCGCTTCACCACGTGTGCGGGTGGCGCCAAAGCCCTGGCTTTTATGCTGGCTCCTGCTTTCCGCCGCAATTTCTCCATAACTTTTGCCAAGCACCGGATTGAAACCACCCACGTCAAGTTTCAGGGCATCTTCCGGCACGGTGGTATTGCCAAAATTGAAATGATTGAAAAAAATTCTTTTTGCCTGCCAGGGTTCCACCATTGATAATTGTTCCGGGAACCTGGCCGGATCGGCAGCAACTTTGAATGCTTCATTGGCCAGGATAGCAGATGCGGTATGATGGCCATGACCACCCTCCCCGGTTACCGGGAACCTGGTAATGATCACATCAGGTCGGAATTTCCTGATCACCCATACTACATCGGACAAAATTTTTTCACGGTCCCATTTGGTAAAAGTTTCTCCGGGAGTTTTGGAATAGCCAAAATCAAAAGCCCTGCTGAAAAATTGTTCTGCCCCATCAATCCTCCGTGCAGATAACAATTCCTGTGTTCTGATCAGACCCAGTTCGATACCCTGTTCTTCACCGATCAGGTTCTGGCCACCATCACCCCGGGTTAGGGAGAGATAACCTGTCCGGTACAACCTGTCCTTTGAAAAATAAGTCAGCAGGCGCGTATTTTCATCGTCGGGATGAGCAGCGATATACAAAACGCTTCCCAGTACCTTCAGTTTTTTAAGTCCCAGGTAAATATCGCCTGAAGTATTAAAGGTTTGTGCTCCGCAACACATTCCCAAACACGAAGTAATCCACAATAACAATCCGATTTTCATAACATTCAATTAAAGTCAATTCTGGTCGTAAATGGTGAATTCATTTGATTCACTGCCTTCAAATCATTGTCCCACCAGGAAAACGGCATTGGCAAACATCAGTTTTCCATTTTCCCAAAAGCTGCGAAATAAAACATCATCAGCAAGGTAAGTTACATGGCCCCTTCCCAATTCCTGTACACCGAACAACAACCCATCCTGCAGTTTATTTTGCAGCCTGGCACCAACAAAACCAGCCACCTGCCGGTCTCTTTTAATTACGCCAACATTCCATCCGCTATCCTTGATGAACTCATATACATGTTCATCCTTTTTTAGAGTGTAATAAAAGCCCGGATAGCCAAACGCCAGGGGATGCGTATTGTCCAGATCCACTTTGAAAATTGAACCAGGAAGAGAACTGGTGATAAATTCCCTCTCACGTCCTTCGAATTTTTTCAAGGATTCATAGATATCTTTCCTTTCCGTGGTATCGATCTTTTTTGATTTTATAGCCCAGTCCAGCCTGGACAACTGTGCCACCGCACCTTCCAATGCTACCAGGTTGCCGCCACCCATAATCCAGCTTTTTAATTTATCCGCATATTCTTTGTCATTTAGAAATTTATAATTGCCATCGGGCATGATCAGCACATCGTAGTTATTCCAGTTGATTTCGGCAATGAGGGTGGCGTTGATGAGTGTAACCGGGTAATTGATCTCCTGTTCAAAATAGAACCAAACTTCACCGGCCGCTTCAGGGCTCACTCCTTCACCCGTAAGCATAGCAATTCTTCGTGGTCGGATGGAATGCACTTTTGAACTGCCAAAATCATATCCCTTGTCCACAAAACCAGAATTTACCGGAACAACCGGAATTTTGAATTCATTCGACCATTTGATGACCGTATCCCTCAGACCTTCATAATACTGGTTACTGGTTTTGAGCACCAGGATGGCACCCCGTTCAAAAGATTGACCACCCACATCAAAAGGCCTTTCATTGTACCGGAGCCGGATGCCTTTTTGAAGAAGTTGCGTGACCAGTTTTACAGTATTGATTCCATTCCATGGAATCACATACCCATACACGGATTTGTTTGGATCATTGATAGGGCTGCTGTTGACATTCATCAAAGATGATGGCCAGTTGGTAACACCCGGCATCACCGTAAAGGCATCCCTGGTTGCATAGGTTTTGATCCCGTATGCGTAAGGCAGCGACCAGGCGGTTATGTCATAAGCGAGTGTATCTACCAACACCGTGTTGGGCTCGAATAAAACTTTGATCAACGCGCTTCTTGCTTGCAGTGATGAAACTATGATGTCGTCTTTTACCACCGAAAAGGCTTCCTCTTTTCCCGTAGCGTAATTGTATCCCCGCGAAGCAGTCGCCTTTCCAGTTCCATACCTGATTCCGTTTTTATCCAGCAAGGCAAGCAAGGATTGTATCCGTCCCAGGTCATTGATATTGTATTTGATGACATAGGATTTATAAATACCTACACCAGATGCGGCATCTACATAAAACTGGTGAAACTCACGGAGCAATTTGGCTGCATTTTGCGAAGCAATTTCAAGAGTGCTAAGAGAAGTGGTAAAATGATGCAGTGCGCGGTCTACAAGGGTCAGTGTATCGCCTGTTTCCTGAAGCGCACCCAGACCGGCAGACCCGTTGCCTGCCTGTTCATAGGTCATACCAATGGCGCCATTGTAAAGCGGGTAGGTATCACCGTAAGCCGGGTACGTCAGGTCAAATTCCTCTTTGGTAAAATAAAGCCATGCCTTTTCATCAAAATACCTGGCATGGTTGCGCCCAATGGTATTTTGAAAATCACGTTGCCATTTGGTGATTACCTCATGGTAAGGTTGCGCCGCCGGTGCAAAATAATAGGGGTTGTTGATCCCCTGTTCATGAAAGTCCACATGAATTTGCGGCAGCCAGCGATTGAACAGCGCCACTCTTTTTCTGGATTCCACCTGCGTCTGCCACGCCCAGTCGCGGTTCAGGTCAAAATTATAATGATTCACTCTGCCGCCAGGCCAGGGCTCATTGTGCTCACGCGCATCCAGGTTGGGATTATAGTTTTTCCCTGACACGGAATTATACCAGTTTACATAACGGTCCCTTCCATCAGGATTGAGACAAGGATCAATAATAACAAAGGTGTTTTGAAGCCATTGTTTTGTTTTTAAATTGGAAGGATCAACCAGAGAATATAGGGTTAGCAAGGAAGCTTCTGTGGAAGAGGCTTCATTGCCATGCACATTATAACTCAGCCACACTATGGCGGGCGCGCCTTCAGTGGGCTTTGACGACGGTTCATTAGCTAAAGCCAGATTGCCGGAACGGATTTTTTCAAGGTTGGTTATATTAATAGCAGAAGATACATAGGCTACCATTAGCGGCCTGCCTTCATTGGTTTCACCATATTGTTCCAGTTTCACCACTTCAGGAAAGGATGCGGCTACATATTTGAAATAGTCAATGATCTTCCAATGTGGCGTAAAGTGGCTTCCTACAGGGTAACCTAAAAATTGCTCCGGAGATATCAACTGCGCCATCACCGGGCGTAATACCAATAACATTATGGATAATACTGCCAGTCTTCTAACCATGTCAACAATTTAATCAGCAATATTAAGGATAAGCTGCAAGGTGAGGCACCATCCGCACTAATAGTTTTATTCACGATTTACTGATCCTCCATCATTTATAAATATTCCATCCATCCGCTGTTGATTTTTTAAAGGCTTTTTTTTACCAGTGGTACATAAAAACAATCCCGCCTTGCAGCGGGACTTTCTATTGAGGTCAATTGTATTGATCATCATTCAACTGGTGCTTACTTCATGGCTGGGTGATTCTGATCAAAAGTTTTATTCATTAATTGATACAGAAGCAATCACCTAATACAATTTATGATTCCACATCCTTCATCATAAGGTCAACTCCAATCTTCCGAAAATATAACGCCCATTATAACCAAATTGGGTAGCCCTCCTCGAATAAATAAACTGGTTGGAAGTCCTTGTAGACAAATCCTTTGTCTCTTCCGGGTACACGTCAAATATATTATTGGAACCTACTGATAAACGCAAACCACGGGTCAGCTTGTATCCGATGGAAACATCCGTCACCACACGGGAATTATAAATTTGTTGTAAGGCCACATTACTGGTAGCTTCCTGGACCTCGCCAAACCATACATTGCGTACAAAAAAATTGACCTTGTTGATACCGTAAGTCAGGGTCAATCCCGCCTTCTGACGGGGAACAGAGCGCTCCAGAAAAATCCGGTTCGATTCACTGAAGTAAATATTTTCTTTACCTACCAGTTTCGGAGAAGCTTTGATGGGACCCACGCGCTTTGTTTCTGTTATGTTTCCGGAAAAGTCAGCACGAAAATTACCCGCTCCCCATCTTTTTCCATAGGAAAGTACCAGGTCTATACCTTTAGTTTCTGTATTGATGGCATTGGCAAAGAAGGAAGCCCTGTTGGCATTGGCAATGGCCAACAATCGAAAAATTTCCTGGTCTGCAGCTGGTGCCGTTGGTGAACTGTTTCCCTGGAACTGATCGGTATACACAATGCGGTCATTGATGCGGATGAAATATCCATCCACGGTGATTTTAAATTTCCCGAGGTTGCCCGTGAAACCAGCACTTACATTCTTTGACTTTTCAGGCTTCAGCGTAGGAATACCCAGTAATTGTGCAGGCCTGCTGTCATTGGTAAAGGTGCCCACTTCATACGGAATTCCTGCAACAAACAAGGTGGAGGTGGTAGACAGGTAACGCTGGTGCAATGAAGGTGCCCTGAAACCTGTGCTCGCAGAACCTCTTACGGCAAAATGGTTACCGAATTTATACCGCATCGCTATTTTACCATTGAACGTAGATCCGAAATCATTATAATTCTCAAATCGACCGGCAAGGTCCATCAAAAAAGCCGGCGTGAAATTGAGTTCGAGGTCTGCATAAGTAGCAATGGCACTACGTGCTGCATTCACTGCATTCTCTGGCCGGTAGCCGGGAAAAACCTGTGCGCCTCCACCCCTTGCAGCACTATCTGCGCCACCAAATCGCGTACTGATAGGACCTTTGGGGTCTGGGATCAAAATTGGTTTTCCACTTCCATCCACGCCTACCTGCCTTGCCTTGCCATAGTCTGTATAGGAAGATTCCTCTCCAGCCAGTAACTGGTATCTTTCGAACCTATGCTCTGCACCAAAGGCAAAGTTGACGCCGGCCATTTTATCAAAGCGCCTGGAAAAATCAAGGTTGGTGGTATTCTGTGTAAAAACAGGACCACCGGCATTGAACCTGGTGGGCGAAGCCCGTTCCAGTGAAGCATTCAGAGAATTCACTACTCTGAATGCAAACTGGTTTTGTCCATATGTATTACTGAAATCCACGTCCCAGTTTTTTACATTGCTTCTGATTCCGAATGCCAGTGATTTATCATAAATATCAGAATGAATTTCAGGAAGGAAACCTAATGGATAGATTTCAATTACATTATTGGCGATACCGGGTAAACGATAATTTCCTGCAGCCTGTCCGTTCCTGTAACCAAGGCTTCCAAAAAAATAAAAGTCTGTTCCTTTATCGTTCATGGGGATCACTGAATTGAACATGAATTGTCCGCTACGTAATAAGGACTGACCGACTTTTTGCCTGTAATCATGACGGGTAAGGTTGTTGGCCGTCAGAAAAGAATCCGTGCGATCTATTTTCTGAATCACATTCGAAGCATTTCTTCCGTTGTAACGTTCAAATATATTTCCAGTTCTGTCACCCGCACGGTTGGTAGCATTTCTATAATCATAAGACCCTGAAAAGTTAATGAAGCCGCCCCGTTCTCCCATGGGAATACCAAAGTTGAGGGCTGCCTGAACCGTTTCTCCATCCGTTACAGACTTTCCCTGGAACTTGGTCACATTAGCGCCGGAGGTAACTGAAGCGGTGATGGTATTGACACTACTTTTTAAAATAATGTTGATCACCCCGGCAATGGCATCACTGCCATATTGTGCTGCAGCTCCATCACGCAGGATTTCCACCCTGTCAATGGCAGAAACTGGAATGGAATTCATATCCGTTCCTACCGCGCCACGACCGAAAGTTCCATTGAGATTGACGAGCGCTGTGTTATAACGTCGTTTGCCATTGATCAGCACCAACACCTGGTCGGGACCCAGACCACGCAAGGAAGCCGGGTCAATATGATCCGTTCCATCCGCTACTGTTTGTGTTCCTGAATTAAAAGAAGGAGCTGCATAGGTGAGGATCTGGTTGATGTATACCTGTGGCGCATCGCCTGCCAGTTTTTTTACATCAATCACATCAACTGGTGCCGGTGTTTCCAGCTGTGTGCGGGGTAAGGACCTTGAACCCAGTATAACGACCGTTTCTTCCTGGCCTCCTTCCACCAAAATAAAATCAACATTGGTGGTGTTTCCTGCAGCAACAGTAACCGTTTGTTTTCCCATACCCAGTCCTACATAGCTGGCGCTGACACTATAAGTACCCGGACTTACGATCAAAGTAAATACACCATCATTATCTGTTGTGGTGCCCCTGGAGGATCCCTGAATCGTTACCGAAGCACCGGAAAGCAGGTTGCCTTTCACATCTTTTACACTCCCTTTTATCGTACCTGTTTGCGCGAAAGCAAGGACACTTCCTGATAAGAAAAAAATAATCAGTAAGATTGCACGTAGCTTGGGTAACAGTTTCATCATAACTTTTTTTTATTGGTAAATGAAATAGTAAGTTAAGTCATCTGTCCCGGGTACGATCAAATTGACATGGGATCTTAGTGAATGAATAAGGTTTTTAAAATTATAAAATAAACAACAGATGAAAATGGCAAATTTCTTCACTTCTGCCGGTGTTATGAAAAAAACTGTTACCATTTTTTTGCTGCTTTTCCTGATCCGTTGCGCCGCTCCAAAAGCCCTTCACCTGCCGGAACCACTCCATCCATTTCAATATACTATTCAGAAAAAAATTATTTCTAAAAATGGCACTGTCGTTTCAGCTCACACGCTGGCCAGCATGGTTGGAGTTTCGGTCATGAAACAGGGAGGTAATGCCATTGATGCTGCCATTGCCACACAGTTGGCACTTGCGGTGGTATACCCCAATGCAGGCAACATCGGTGGCGGTGGATTTATGGTAGCCCGGCTGGCCAACGGAAAGACATTGGCCCTGGATTTTCGTGAAACGGCACCCGCTGCCGCTTACCGGGATATGTATCTCGACCAGGCAGGCGATGTCATCCCTGGAAAAAGTATTGATGGTCATTTATCAAGTGGTGTTCCTGGAACAGTGGCCGGTCTCTTTGCCAGTTTGACTTATGCACGACTTCCCTTTAAAAAACTGATCCAGCCAGCGATCGAGCTGGCAGAAAAAGGTTTTGCTATCACACAAAACGAAGCCAGCGGTTATAACAGGCTACTGGATGACCTGAAAAAATTCAATACGGTACCTTCTGTTTTTCAGCAAAAAAAATGGAAAGCTGGCGATACACTCGTTCAGACAGACCTCGCCAACACCCTCAAAAGAATCCGGGATCATGGTGCCAAAGGTTTTTATGAAGGGAAATCTGCTTCCCTCATCATGGAGGAAATGAAAAGAGGAAAGGGTATCATGACCATGGAAGACCTTAAAAAATATACAGCAGTGTGGAGGCAGCCACACCTATTTAATTACAAAGGTTATTTGGTAGTGGGCATGCCTATGCCAAGCAGTGGGGGTGTTTTGCTGCACCAGATGATGAAAATGGTGGAAGACCAGCCCTTATCAACATATGGGTTTGCTTCACCGCAGGCTGTACAGCTCATGACAGAAGTGGAGCGGCGCGCATATGCTGACAGAGCCCAATACATGGGTGATGCAGATTTTTATAAAGTGCCGGAACAACAACTCACTGCAGATGCTTATCTGAGAGACCGTATGAAAGATTATCAGCCGGGTTTGGCAGGAAAAAGTAGTCAGGTAAAACCTGGAATCGTTTCAAAAGAAAGTGAGCAGACTACCCACCTGAGTGTAATAGATGCTGAAGGAAATGCGGTTTCAGTAACCACCACACTCAATAATTCCTATGGAAGCAAAACAGTGGTGGGAGGTGCCGGATTTTTCATGAATGACCAGATGGATGATTTTAGTTCAAAGCCTGGCGTTCCCAATCTTTATGGTGCAGTGGGCGGAGAAGCCAATGCCATTGCTCCAGGGAAAAGAATGCTGAGCTCCATGACACCGACCATAGTATTAAAAGATGGAAAGCCTTTCCTCGTGGTAGGTACACCAGGCGGCACTACGATCCCCACTTCCGTATTCCAAACCATCATCAATATATTAGACTTTAACCTTTCTACTGAAGATGCTGTTGACTTACCCAAATTTCACCACCAGTGGTTGCCGGATGAAGTGTACCTGGAAAAAAACTTCCCAGCTACAACCGCATCCGTTCTCGAAAAAATGGGCTATAAGATCATAGCAAGAAATGGTATTGGCAGAACAGAGGTGATCAGGGTTTTGGCAGATGGAAGCTTTGAAGGTGTGGCTGATAACAGAGGCGATGATGATGCGGAAGGATATTAATGATGAATGGAATGCAATGAGGTATAAAGGGCATCAGTGTTGAAAGGGTTATGGTTGATGGTTCATAGTTGATAGTTCATAGTACATGGTTGATGGATGTCCAGGTGGTGATGCGTTTACTCCGGCACGTTGCAGTAATGCAACCACATAAATAATAAAATGATTGCATTGAATACATCAAGAAAGGCGATGAACCATGAACCATGAAATTGCAAAAATTTTCCTGAGCAGTGTCATTCAGCGTTTCAGGGAATCCAAAGTGCTGGCAGAAAAAACATTTATTCAAATGAAGTCTGAAGAATTTCATTTCACCCCGAATGAAGCTTCCAACAGCATGGCCATCATTATTCAACATTTATATGGGAATATGAAAAGCCGGTGGACCAACTTTCTGACCGAAGACGGAGAAAAGGAAGGTCGCAACAGGGATGATGAATTTATTCACCATATTACCAGCAGGGAAAGTCTGATGGTAATGTGGGAAGAGGGGTGGAAAATCTTTCTTGATACCCTTGGATCGCTCACGGAAGAGGACCTGTTTAAAATCATTACCATCCGTTCAAAACCCTTGGTGGTGATGGATGCCATCAACCGACAATTGGCACATTATAGTTATCATGTTGGCCAGATCGTTTACCTGGGAAGATGGGTCAGGAACCAGGAGTGGCAAACTTTATCCATTCCTAAAGGAGGATCTGGTATTTTTAACCAAAATCAGACTTCCGGTACTTGAAGGTGGACCCGCAACTGTTGGCATCCTTTTTCCTACTTCCCGTAATTCCATTTCATTACTTTTGCCGCTTACCATTGATGAAGCCATGAGGTTTTTTAATATTTTATTTTTAATGATGCCGGCTATATTTTCCCATGGCCAGGTAAAATTCGCAGCCTTTGCAGGACCACAGGCTACTTCAGCACGATACACAGTGAGGGACATGAAACAACCCACAGATTTCAAAGCAGGCGTTATGGCCGGACTCGGGTTGAAGGTGCCTTTCGATCACCAGTTGTATTTCTTTCCATCTATCTATTACAGTTTGAAAGGTTATAAAGTTACCCTGAATTCACCCGCCTTTCCTCCAACACAGCTGGCCAAAAACAACAATACTTCGCTCCATACCATTGAAGTAGCACCTCTTTTCCAAATAGATTTTACAACCCAGCCTTCTCATTTTTTTGTTAGGTTCGGACCCGCCGTTGATTTTGCAATTTCCGGTAAAGAAAAATTTGATACCGTCAGTGCCACCGGTGTGCCCGGACAAGTAAAACGCTCCATGTTATTCAGCTTTGGCGATTATGGCCGCTACACCGCCTCGGGCAACGCACACTTTGGATATGAAACCTCTAAAGGGTTGATGATCTTTGTATGGTATGCGCATGGAATTGGAAGTCTGAATAATGCAGACGACGGACCACATATTCTTCATAGGATCATTGGGTTGTCAGCAGGCTGGTACTTTGCAGAAAAGAGATAGAGATGGCTCCGTAATCGTTCAAGCTTTCACAAAAATTTGCCTACCATTAACCTGGATGGAATTTGTGTAAGGTTTTTGATTGGCTATTTTTACCTAAAACCCACACAACCTGAGGAAATTTTTTGTCATATCAGGCCGGGTGCTCCTTGGCATTTTAATCCTGTTCCTATTTTGCTGGGGTTTTCTCCAAACTGAAACGGGTCAAAACTGGCTTGCCCACCAGGTTACTCACAGGCTTTCGCGTGATCTTCAAACTCATATCAGTATACATCATGTAAAAATCGGATTGTTCAACTTCAACAAAATGGACCTGGAGGGAGTGCTGGTGGAAGACCAGAAAAAAGATACACTTTTATATGCAGGACACTTTCAGGTGAATATTACCGACTGGTTTTTTTTTAAGGATAAGGCCGACATCAAATACATTGGGCTTCAGGATGCCGTCATTAATGTAAACCGGACTGATTCTGTATGGAATTATCATTTCCTCGAACAATATTTTTCTTCCGGTAACGCATCCACCAGGAAAAGCGCAGGCATCAGGTTTGACCTCAAAAAGGTGGTGATGGAACGCGTCGTTTTCAATAAAAAGGATGCATGGCTGGGAAGCGACCTCGAAGCGCGGATCGGAGGTTTGGATATGGATGCTGAGAAAATAACTCTATCCAAAAAAACTATTGAAATTACCAACCTGGTACTCGTAGATCCTTACATTTCCTTGCTTGACTATACCGGCCATTTATCCGGTGTTTCCTTACCGGTTGCGGTAAAAAACAATCAGGAGCCTAAAGGTTCCTGGAAGGTCAGTTTCCGGAATATTAAGATAAAAAATGGGCGCTTCCGAAATGACCAGGGAAACCTGGTACCAACTACTTCTTCTTTTGATGGTCAACATATAGACTTCAGCAAGATCAATGGGACCATTAAAAATATTGGATGGACGCAGGATACCATCAGCGGCAATATTGACCTTTCCGCGAGTGAAAGGAGTGGCTTTATAGTAAAATCTCTAAAAGCCAAGACCACCTTTCACCCTCAGGCCATGATCTTCGAGGATCTTTCATTGCAAACCAATCGAAGCACAGTCAGTCATTATTTTTCCATGAAGTATGACAGGATCAGCAGCATGAACAATTTTCTGCATGCGGTGACTATGGAAGGGGCTTTCACGAAAGCTTCCATCTCCAGTGACGACATTGCTTTTTTTGCCCCTGCCTTGAAAAACTGGAAAAAGACCCTCAGGATTGACGGCGATGTAAAGGGCACGGTAGATGCACTTGCCTCTAAAGATCTGGAACTATGGGCAGGAAATAATACTTATATACATGGTGCGGTGAGTCTGGTTGGATTACCTAATATCAACGAAACACTGATCAATATTGAAGCCTCCGAACTACGTACCACCTATGCGGATGCTGTAAGTTTTATTCCCGGTATTCGTCAAATCACCACGCCCAACCTTAAAAAAATCACGCACCTTAAATTTGCCGGCACTTATACTGGTTTCATCAATGACTTTGTAACATATGGTACGTTGCAAACCAACCTTGGAACCGTGCAGACGGACCTGAACATGAAATTTCCAGTGAAGGGTGAGCCGGTTTATGCTGGTACGATTTCCACGGAAGGATTTCAACTCGGGCCATTCATCAACAGCCCTTTATTAGGATTAGTTGACTTTCACGGCCACGTGAAGGGGCATGGTTTCAGGTGGCAAACAGTCGATATGAACCTTGATGGAATTATTCATCGGATCCAGTATGGAAATTATACGTATCAGAATATCAAGGCCAGGGGCAGTTTGTCAAACCGTTTGTTTAATGGCGATTTTTTAATCAAGGACCCTAATGCGGATCTGAAGTTGCAGGGCCTGATCGACCTCACTGGTAAAAAGCCAACTTTCAAAGTAACAGCCGACATAGCACATGCCGACCTTAAAGCGCTTCAGATCACACCAAGGGACATGCAACTCAGTGGAAAATTCAATCTTGACCTGCAGGCCAGTTCCTTGTCGGATTTACTGGGCTCTGCGAGGATCACTGACGCTTCACTGGTAAGTAATGGAAAACGTTTGTCTTTCGATTCCCTGGTCGTAGCTTCCAATTATATCAACGGTCAAAAGAAACTCACCGCGGTATCCAATGAGTTCAATGGTACTGTTACTGGAGATTTTGACCTTGAAAATCTTCCTAATGCATTTACGCTTTTTTTGAGCCGGTATTACCCTGCTTATATCAGGGTGCCGCATTTTGTGAAGCCACAAATGTTCACTTTCGATATCACTACCGGATATGTGGAAGATTATATCAAGCTGATTGATTCCAGGTTGTCTGGTTTTAATAACAGCCATATTTCCGGCTCGCTGAATACCACAGCCAATACCATGACGGTTGACGCCGATGTACCACACTTCCAGTTCAGGCAATACGATTTTTCTGATGTACAGTTAAGTGGCAGCGGTGACCTTCAGAAACTAAAACTGACTGGTCAGGTAACCAATGCACAGGTAGGCGACAGTATTTTTTTTCCCCAAACAAATTTTAGTATAGAAGCACAAAATGATGTTTCAGATATCACGATCAACACTACTTCCAACCAGGCCATCAACAAGGCCAACCTTGCAGCGCAGATCAAAACTTTCAGTGACGGCGCCACAGTTCTATTTAAACCCTCCTCATTTGTACTCAATGGAAAAACGTGGTCGCTGGAACAGGGGGGAGAATTGAACTTTAGAAAAAATGCGGTAATTCAGGGGGGCGTTACTTTTAAAGAATCCAACCAGGAAATCAGGCTCTGGACCCAACCCGACACCGAAGGAAGCTGGAATAACCTGCACGTGGCATTCCAGAATGTAAACATTGGGGATTTTTCTCCTTTTGTAACCAAAACCAACCGGATTGAAGGGATTTTGAATGGCAAAGCCGTGGTTATAGATCCGCAAAACAGGATGGATGTAAGTTCAGATATTCATATTGGAGAACTACGGCTGGATAATGATTCACTGGGGAATATTGATGGCCAGTTTTTCTATAACAATAAAACCGGGGTGGTTACAGGCAAAGCCAACAACCTGGATAATGACCACCGCATTGAGCTGGATCTGGCACTGAACCTGAAAGATTCCACACATGTTTTTCAAGACAGGATCAATACCCGGCTAACCAACTTTGAATTGAAATACCTGAACCGTTTCCTGGGGTCTATTTTTTCTGATATCAAAGGATATGCTACCGGTAATTTTGATATAGTGGGTGAAGGTGCGGACAGGTCTTATACTGCCAAGGCGAAAATCACCGATGCCAGTTTCAAAGTTAATTTCACACAAGTCTCATACCGAATAGACGATACCGAGATTGAGTTGAAAAAAGAACTGATAGACCTTAATAATATCAGGATCCGCGATAAGAACAACAATACAGCGCTGGTCAAAGGATATATTACGCACAAAGGTTTCCAGGAAATGAATTATGACATCGACATAGAAACCGAATCCCGCCAGATTGAATTACTTAATACCAGTTATGATGATAACCAGGAATTTTTTGGAAAAGCACAAGGTTCCGGTTCATTCGTGCTCATAGGTCCGGAGAACGATCTGCTAATGAATATCGATATCAAGGCTTCTGAAACAGATACCTCATTCATTACTTTACCTCCGTCAAAATCAAGGGAAAGCGGACAGGCCAGTTTCATGGTGGAACGTAAGTATGGACGTGAAATGACACCTCAGTCTGCAGGCGCTTCCACCAATCTGAATTATGAAGTACACATTGCGGCTAATCCAATGGTTAATGTGAGCGTTATCCTGGATGAACTTACTGGAGATGCCATTCGCGGAAGGGGAACCGGCAACCTGCAACTTACTTCAGGCACTTCGGCTCCTTTGTCCTTACAGGGACGATACAATATTGATGAAGGAGATTACATCTTTACGTTTCAATCCTTCCTGGGCAAAAGTTTCATACTCAAAAAAGGTGGCAATAATTTCATTGAATGGAACGGAGATCCCTATGAAGCAGTGGTTCACCTCGACGCGGTTTACACAGCGAAGCAAGTAAGTTTTGCACCCCTGGCCAGTTTATTCAATGGTACTACTGGTTCACGGTCGGGCTATTCCGGTGTGCGGGATGATGTGAATGTGGTGGCTACATTAAATGGAAATCTTTTTCATCCGAATTTTGATTTCAAACTGGAATTTCCCAGCAACAATGTAATTTATTCAAGTCCTGATTTCACCTTTGCCCTGCAGCAGATAGAAAAAAATCAGAATGAACTGAATAAACAGGTTACTTATCTTATTGTCTTCAATAGTTTTGCTCCTTTTGAAAATGACAGGGGTGGTGGGGTGAATACACTGGGAGAATTTACTTATAATACTATTTCGGGTTTGCTGTTTGGAAAGGTGAATGAACAATTGAATAAAATCCTTTCCAAGATCCTTCTCAACAACAAGGCCACTTTGAATTTTACAGGTTCGCTCTATAACAGAGTTCTGGTAGATCCTAATTCCAGGAATGTTTTCAGGCTACCCAATCAGAGCAATGTGAACTTGAGCCTGGGCCTTCCGCTTTTCAATGAACGGGCTCACATTACCGTTGGGGCTACTGTGGATGTACCGTTGGAAACGGGTTACCAGCAAACCATTCGTTTGTTTCCGGATGTTACCCTGGAATTACTGATCAATAAAACAGGGTCGGTGCGAGCTACATTTTTTTATCGTCAGAATGTTGATTTTCTAACCGGCAATACACCTGGAAGCATTGTACCTCGCAGGTATGGAGCCAGTATAGGTTATGGAAAAGAATTTGATACTCTTAAGGAACTTTTCAGCAAACAAAAAAACAGGTCCATAAAAGATTCTCTTCAAAAGAATCCAGGTGATTCCACAAGCACCGGCACTCACTGATCACTATATCTCATGGCCCAGTTTATCTCTCTTGGTTTGTAGGTATTTTTCATTATGTGGGTTAGGTTCCACTGTTAACGGGATATTATCCACAATTTCCAGTCCATACCCAATAAGACCAACACGCTTCTTTGGATTGTTGGTCAATAGTCTGAGTTGATGCACACCCAGGTGACGCAATATCTGTGCGCCAACGCCATAATCCCGCTGATCTGTTTGAAAACCAAGGTGAAGGTTGGCCTCTACCGTATCCATTCCCTCCTCTTGCAACCTGTACGCTTTTAATTTATTCAGCAGTCCAATACCCCGTCCTTCCTGGTTCATATAAAGTATCACTCCCGATCCATTGGCTTCCACCATCTGCATGGCTTTGTGAAGCTGTTCGCCACAATCGCAGCGCAGTGAACCCAGAATATCACCGGTAAAACAGGAAGAGTGAACCCTCACCATCACCGGTTCATTCGACTGCCAGGAACCTTTGATCAGAGCGAGGTGCTCATTACTGGAATTTTTTTCCTGGAAGGCCACCAGCTTGAAGTGCCCGAACCTGGTGGGCATATCCACCCTTACAATTTCATCAATTAGCGAATCTCTTTTGATTCTGTATTCGATCAGGTCTTTGATAGAAATAATTTTGAATTCAAATTTCCTGGCGATCTGTTTCAGTTCGGGCAGCCTGGCCATGGTACCATCATCATTCATAATTTCCACCATCACTCCAGAAGGTTCAAATCCGGCAAGAAGCTCCAGATCAGCAGCTGCTACAGTATGCCCTGCTCTTCT
>JANLYU010000397.1:0-11408 GCA_031365785.1 Flavisolibacter sp.
CTATTATTGTAGGACAACCAGAATTCTTCAAAACCCTCGATGATGCCCTTCTTCATACGCCAATCGAAGTATGGAAAGACGATTTAAAATTTAACCTGATCTCAGATTTTTCAGGTGCATTGCCAGATCAATTCGGCGAACAGGCATTTCATTTTAATAAATTATTCACAGGTGCCAAAGAAAGACTGCCACGATGGAAAAGAGTGATTCAAGCTGAAGAAAATTCCATGGGAGAATTACTGGGTCAGTTATATGTAAAAGAATTTTTCAGTGAAAATGCAAAGAAACGGTATGATGGAATGGTGGAAGCCATCAGGGAAGCCTTGCGCAATCGCATCGAACAATTGAGCTGGATGAGTGACAGTACCAAGAAAAAAGCTTTTATAAAACTAGCCGCCATGAAGAAAAAGGTGGGATACCCGGACAAGTGGAAAGACTTTTCGGGCATGGACATCAATACCAACAGTTATGTGCAAAATATGATCAATGCCAATACCTGGTGGCATCACTACAACATGAATAAACTGGGAAAGCCGGTAGACAGGGAGGAATGGGATATGACCCCACAAACCTATAATGCTTATTATAACCCTTCCAATAATGAAATCGTTTTACCAGCAGGCATTTTTACCATTCCAGGGTACAGGGATGAAGAAGTGGATGATGCCACCGCATATGGGTATGCTGCTGCCAGCACGATCGGGCATGAAATGACACATGGTTTTGACGATGAAGGCCGGCAGTTTGATGACAAGGGAAATCTGAAAAGCTGGTGGACTAAAAAAGACGAAGATGAATTTAAGAAAAGAGCTCAGGTAATGGTCCATCAATTCAATGAATATGAACCTGTAAAAGGGTATCATATCAATGGTAAGGCCACACTGGGTGAAAACATTGCCGACCTGGGAGGCATCCTTCTGGGAATAGATGCTTTTAAAAAAACAGATCAATATAAAAAAGGTGCCTTCATGGAAGGTCTCTCGCCGATGAAAAGATATTTTTTGGGTTATGCATTGGGTTGGTTGGGACAAACCAGGGAAGAGCAATTACGCAGCCGGCTGCTTACTGATGTGCATTCGCCGGCAGCGTATCGGGTTAACGGCCCTTTTGCAGATGTGGATGAATTTTATTCCACTTTCAACATTACAAAGGGTGCGCCTATGTTCCGGGCAGATAGTTTAAGAGTCAGGATCTGGTAGTGAACAGCAATTTATCTGTGGTACAATCCTGTAAATGTAATGCCCAGCCCTGGTGCATTTTCCGTTAATATATAACCCTCATCTGTGTAGGTAAGGCCAGTGGCGATGTCGTCTTCCAGCAGTAAGGGACCATCTGCGTCCACATGATCTATGAGGGGCATGAGGTGGGCAATGGCCGCGGAACCTACCGTGGATTCATTCATGGCTCCCACCATAATCTGCATATTCAGTTTCCTTGCTTCTGAGATCATACGAAGTGCAGGAGTAATGCCGCCACACTTGGTTAATTTAATATTAATCCCATGAAAATGATTCCAACAGCTCGCAACATCACGTTCCAGTACACAGCTTTCATCCGCATAGAGAGGCAATGGTGATTGTTCAAAAAGCCATTTCATTCCTGACCAGTCGTTTTTCTCAAGTGGCTGTTCAATAAATTCAACACCAAGGTGATTCAATTCAATGATTTTTTCCAGTGCTTCTTGAGCATTCCAGGCTGCATTGGCATCGATCCTGAATACAGAAGAAGTATGCTTTCGCAATTCTTTTATGATCTCCACATCCCTGTCTGTTCCCAATTTAATTTTGTAGATGGGCCATGGCTTTTCCTTCAGTTTTTCCACCATTTTATCTATGCTATCAATACCAATCGTATAGTCGCATACCGGCTTTTGGGGCAAGGGAGGGTTCCAGAATGCCTTCAACGGTTGGTTGGTGATCTTTCCATACAGGTCCCATCCAGCCATATCCAGTGCACACACTAAAAAGTTATTGACAGGAAATAAATGGTGAACATAATGCCACCATCTTTCCGGATCTGTGAAAGCAAAATTTTCTACGAATTTTTTTTTCAGTTCCAAATCCCCGCGCATTTTTTCAATGGGAATATTGTAATACGAAATGGCTGGAGCTTCGCCATAGCCAATATGTCCCATATGCTCCAGTCCTACGATAAAAGTGGGCTGGTGTGTTTTTGTACCGCGTGAAATCCCAAAAGGATGTTTGAATTTGAGATCATAAGTATGGAAAGTCACTTTCATCATGGAGGGAATACTACTGGCAGGATGTTTTATTAAAACCTGATTATATTTCTTTATTATCCTCTCCCGGAATTTTGTATATAATCTTTCACCTCTTTATTGAATTCTTTTTCACGGATCAATTGTTCCAGGTTCAGGTGCATTCTGTAATTCCAGTAATGGTCTGCATTGGCTGGATCATTGATCCTTTCCTCTGCAGGGTTTTCCCTGCGTAAGCTGTCACTCATTCCCAATAAATCCTGCATCTGGAAAATGCTCCACATCGCGGGTGCATATAAATGTTGCAATACTATGGCACGGTTGATCCAGGATTCGCAGAAATAAGGAGCAGTACCCGGTTCGGATAAGATGTAATTATAAAATCTTTGCGTTTTTTCCCTGTTTTCTTCCCACCAGCCTCTTATTGTGCTCATATCATGAGAGGACGGTGTGATTACCGAAAGGTAGGGTGCATCCCTGGGATGAAAGAATTCCGTATGTGGATTTTTGGGCATCCGCTGTATCTCCAGACTTAATATTCCCAGTTGCTTCATTACATCCGGTACTGTATGCGGAACCATTCCCAGGTCTTCCCCACAAATCAGCATGTCAGTGGCATCTTTGAGGGCTGGAAGTTTTTTCAATGCTTCAGTTTTCCAGAATTCATCCTGACGTCTGTAGAAATAATTGACATATAAATCCCTTAATTTATTTTTTAAAGGTTCTTCCAAATATTGAAAAGAAGTGGTAGACTCTATTAGGATACGAAAATCAAATTGTGTTTTTGCGGATCCATGATGTTCATAAAGGATGACATTGGTAATCAAATCAAACAAACCTTGTTTCAATTCATTGTTTTTTTCTGAAACTTCCAGTTTCCCGAAATAGGTTTCCACTTTTCGTTGGGTGTCAAAGTCTTTTTTCAGGTCATATCCACCCCATGAATTTTGTTCCAAAAAATGTTCCACCACCAGGCCGGCTTGAGCACCAAACCTTTTATAAAGGATGTCGTCCACGATATAAGGCATGCAAAAACGTTGGTAATCGAACCAGATGCCGCGCTCTCCGAATTCTGTAACATGAACTGGTAGGGCAGGGATAAATCTTCCTAAAATTCCTTCCACTGCATCTACCGGGATACTCCAGATCCTGAAAAATCCAAGAATATGGTCTATCCGAAAGGCATCAAAATAATTACTCATTTGCTGGAACCGCTGCTGCCACCATTCAAAATGATCTTCCTCCATTTTCTTCCAGTTGTAGGTCGGAAAACCCCAATTCTGTCCCCTGATGGTAAAATCATCAGGCGGAGCTCCTGCCTGCATATCCATGTTGAACCAGCCGGGCGCTGTCCAGGCATCACAGCTATAACGATAAATTCCTATCGGAATGTCACCTTTTACTGCGATTCCCTTTTTATGAGCATATCCAGCAGCGTCTTTCAATTGAAGATGGAGGTGGTATTGAACAAAACAATAAAAGGCAATCTGGCCAAAAGTTTTAGACTTTGGTGCACACAATTTTTCAATTTCTACTTCATTGTACACGGAATTTGTTTTCCATTTAGAAAAGTCTGACGTCTTGTATTTATCCCTGAGGTAGCAAAAAGCAGCATAGGGAACAAGCCATACATGATTGTCATCGAAAAACTGTTTGAATTCCGGGTCTTTCATAAAATCAAAGGCATCCAGTTCAAATAATTCACGAAGGATATTTATTTTGAACTGAATTACCTGCTCATAATCTATTTCAGAAAGGTTGTTGAGCTGTTTTTGTTTTTTCCTAAGTGATTTGATGATGTGTGACTGCTTTTTTCCAGCCACTTTTTCAAGGTTGATGTAGATAGGGTGTAGTGCAAAAGCTGAAATGCCTGCATAAGGATAGGAGTCTTTCCATGTATACGTGGCTGTGGTATCATTAACCGGTAATAACTGGATCAGCCTTAGTCCAATTTCTTCCGACCAGTCTGCCAATAATTTGATATCCAGGAATTCTCCCACTCCAAAACTGTTCATGCTGCGCAGGCTGAAAACCGGAATCGCCACACCGACTCCTTTCCAGGGCTTATGATGGAACCTTGCAAATCCATCATGAACCAGTGTTATTTTTATTTCGCCCCCATCATTATGAATGACGCGGTTATCTCCTTCCTCGAACCCAATGAAAACCTTTTGCTTTAGGTTATAGATTCCATATTTATAAGAAATGGCAAAATCAGACGCCGGCAAATCCAGGCTAACACTCCACCAATGCTTTTTACGGCTTAATAAAACAGGTTCATTGGTATGCCACTGTTTCAGGCGGTCTGAACTCCCAACGATACAAATGGCTTCGTGCTGGGAAAGCAGAGGAGCTTTAACCCTGAACTGATGCGTAAGGTGAGCTGGTTTTTTGGTTGCTTGTTTTTTACCTTCTTTAAAAAATACCTCTGAAAAAGGAGTGGTAAAATAGGCATTCTCCATAGTGCTTTCATCATTCCAGGTGTCAATAGTCACAACATATTCAACAGGTTTACTGAGGTCAATGAAACGATTTTTTTCAGCTTCCTTCTTCCTTTCTCCGGTCTGATCGATGAAAACATATCGGTATTGGAGTTGATGAAGCCCAGTGGGATCCATCTCAATGGAAGCCTGCCAGAATTCCTCATTCAGGTAATTTAGCGGAAGGGCTTTATCTAACTCATCATTACCCAGGGAAGGAAGGTTTCCCAGGATTGCAAGCTTTTGACCGAACTGAGTATGGAAACGCAGGTAAAAATCAATTTTCATCCAAAATAAATTAGCGAGTAACCGTTGTGTTTTGAAGACACGATAGTGAGCGAAAATAATAAAAGCTTTCAATGAAAGGTGCCAGTTCAAAAATAGTTTCTCGAACACAGGTCTATTTTACCTTCTGTAACCTATTTTTGCGCAAATTTATCCGATGGAAGTTCGTAAAAATAGAAAGGCTCTTTACTGGTTGTTATTTTTCATCTCTTCTGCCGCTCTGGTGGTGGCCATTATTACGCACTGGCCCTGGTTAACCCTGCTTTTGCCTTTTGTAACTACTTTTTTTGTTCTGGCTATGGACCTCATCTGAGCACTATTTCAATCATTGCTTTTTATTCCGTAGCAAATAACTGTCCGCCTTACTTGTTTTCTGCATCTTTTTTACAGAATCCACATTCATTTTTTTAACCATTGAAATGCGGGCCAGGTACTTGGCCTGGGTCGAATCCATTTTTATGAGTTCAGGTGAGTTTTTGACATAAAACGAATTGACGTTGAAGAAACGTTGGTTGGCATGGATCATGGACGCCGCACTATCATAATCTCCTACATCTGCACGGAGCAACGCTTTTTCCATATTCTGATTAGCAGTAAATAAAATCGTTTGTTCTATAACAGTTTTGTTGAAATGGGTAAGATAGGTTTCTTTGTTTTTAACAGGAGCAATCAGGTTGGAATTTGTTACTGTTTTAACCTGGTCATCCATAATGTCTGTATAGCTCAGTGTAGTGATAAATTTAAGGGGATTATTAAGTTTGTCATCTGACCTAAATTGAATCATGGTGGCCTTAATTTCCTCTGCAAAAAGGTCCAGCATTCGGATGGTTACCACCTCACCATTTTGTGTATACCGGAGTGGGTAACAGAATTCAATCTTTACTCCTTTAGGCAGCCTGATAATCAACTCCGCACTCCTGGCCACAATATTCAGCATTCCATTCAGTTCTTTATCTAAAATTCCAATCATTTTTTCAGGCGCATCAATAAAATAATAATTACCAGCTCCTGTTTCAGCCATGTCGGTCATCAGCGTTTCATTATAATCCAGGCCTACGCCAAAAGTGGATAAAGTGATGCCATGCACATCTTTGAATTTCTGGACGTTGTTCCTGATCTTTATGGAATCTGTAATGCCCACATTGGCTAATCCATCACTGATTAGCAAAACACGGTTGATATATCCAGGCTTATAATTTTTCTGAACATATTCATACCCTCTTTCCGTACCCCCCCATAAATTAGTGCTGCCCCTGGGTGTGATTTTGTCTATTTTATTTTTTATCAATTCTTTATTAAAAGCAAGGGTTGGCTCCTGAACGCTGTCGATCGAATTATCATACATCACAATGCTTACATAGTCGGTAGTTTCCAGGTGATCAATGATACTTTTGGCTGCTTTTTTCGCATATCCCATTTTTACACCCTGCATAGAGCCGCTTCTGTCTATCACAATGGAAATGTTCAAATGTGTTATTTTAACCGGGGCATTGAGCAATTTGGCAAGTCTGGTTTCGATATAAAAATTGAAGGTTTGGTGAGGTGAGTCCGCCAGATAATAATCATTTTCAAGTGCGGTGGTAAAAGTGATCACCCCACTGGTGGATTGGGTGCTTTTACTTTTATGATCCTTTGCTACAAATGTTACTGGTTGTGTGGTATCAGTGGATGAGATTTTTAAATGGATATCACCCGGAGGAGTAAAGGCCGAAAGGACAGCACACCACACTACAAAAGCAAGTATGGGCAGAAATTTTCTGATCATTTGGAATGATGGTAAAATTGTAACCCCAAGCTATGATTTTGAGAAAAAATCTCCTAGTTTTTGTTGTTAAAATGTTGGTTTTTATGAGAATGCAACGAATACATCCTGGCTTTACACCAACTGCCAAACCAGTAAAAACAAATTCTATAAATGTTTGATACCTTCCAATGCCTGGAAGTAAAGTTGAAAGGTATCTATCTGAAGTCAGCTGGTTGATGAATAGGTAAAACAAAAATCCCACGATTTCGTGGGATTTTTTGTACTAAAACTTTCTTTTATTTTACTTCCTCGTATTCCGCATCAGTTACATTTTCACTTGCGCCTTCGGCATGCTGCTGCTGCTGTTCATGCTGTGGTTCTCCTTGTGGCTGTCCTGAACCCTGAGTCGCTTTATACAGTTCCTCGCTGGCTGCTGTCCACGCTGTATTTAATTCTGTAACGGCCGGATCGATTTGCGCAATGTCCTTTGTTTTATGTGCTTCCCTTAGCTTATTGAGGGCATTTTCAATCGGCACTTTTTTATCTGAAGGGATTTTCTCACCATACTCTTTCAATTGTTTTTCTGTCTGGAAGATGAGGCTATCGGCCTGATTTAGTTTTTCTACTTTTTCACGTTCCAGTTTGTCGGAAACTTCATTGGCTTTAGCTTCGGCTTTCATTTTTTCCACCTCTTCTTTATTCAAACCACTTCCTGCTTCAATTCTGATTTTTTGTTCTTTTCCGGTACCCTTGTCTTTGGCTGCAACATGAAGGATGCCATTAGCATCAATATCGAAGGTTACCTCTACCTGAGGTACACCTCTGGGAGCTGGCGGTATGCCATCAAGATTGAATATACCAAGGCTCTTATTCTGGTTCGCCATGGGACGTTCTCCCTGTAATACATGTATCTGAACGCCTGGCTGGTTATCAGAAGCGGTAGAGAATGTTTCTGATTTTTTTGTAGGTATTGTGGTATTGGAAGGTATCATGGGTGTCAGCACACCTCCATAGGTTTCAATACCAAGGGTTAAAGGTGTTACATCAAGTAACAAGACATCTTTTACTTCTCCTGTCAGTACCGCGCCCTGGATGGCGGCACCCACAGCCACCACTTCATCTGGGTTCACGGAGCGGTTTAATTTTTTGCCGAAAAATTTCTCTACAATTTCCCCCACTTTGGGTATCCTGGTAGATCCACCAACCATGATCACCTCATCTATCTGAGACGTGGTTAAACCAGCATCTTTCAGGGCTTGTTCGCAGGGTTTCAGGCAACGTTGAAAGAGTGTATCGGCCAGTTGCTCAAACTTCGCCCGATTCAATTTTTTGACCAGGTGTTTAGGAACACCTTCTATAGCGGTGACATATGGTAAATTGATTTCAGTTTCAGAAGAAGAGGATAATTCGATCTTTGCTTTTTCAGCTGCTTCTTTGAGACGCTGGAGTGCCATAGGATCTTTCCGCAGATCAACGTTCTCGTCTTTCTTGAATTCCTCTGCCAGCCAGTCCATAATCATTTTATCAAAGTCATCTCCACCAAGATGTGTATCACCATTAGTTGATTTCACTTCAAATACTCCATCACCCAGTTCTAAAACCGAGATGTCGAAGGTTCCACCACCCAGGTCAAAAACGGCGATATGATGATCTTTTCCACCTTTGTCCAGGCCATAGGCCAGTGCCGCTGCAGTAGGTTCATTCACGATTCGTCTCACGTTCAATCCGGCTATTTCTCCAGCTTCCTTCGTAGCCTGCCGCTGGGCATCATTGAAATAGGCAGGAACCGTGATCACTGCATCAGTCACCTCCTGCCCCAGATAATCTTCGGCTGTCTTCTTCATTTTTTGAAGGATCATGGCTGAAATTTCCTGCGGGGTATACAACCTGCCATCTATATCGATCCTGACTGTATTATTGTCTCCTTTTACCACCTTATAGCTCCAGTGACTGATTTCTTCAGTAACCTCATCATAGCGCCTTCCCATGAAGCGCTTCACACTCATGATCGTATTTTGTGGATTGGTGATCGCCTGGCGTTTAGCAGGGTCACCCACCTTTCTTTCACCATTTTTTAAAAATGCCACTACGGACGGGGTTGTTCTGCGACCCTCGTCATTGGCAATCACCACCGGCTCATTGCCTTCCATTACTGATACACAACTGTTAGTAGTACCTAAGTCAATACCAATTATTTTTCCCATTGATTATAGAATTTAATTAGCCTGCCTGACGGTAGGCAGGTTTACATATGTTTATCAATGATTATGCCGTGGCAGCCTAATGTGCAATTTTGGCAGAAGAATAATACTTCTTCCCCTTTCTGTCTGGCTGATGAATGAAGTGCAGCTCTAAACATATAGGTGATAGGAATATATTGGACAGAATGGAATCTGTACCCCTGCAACCGCAAGGTATTTCGAATTGCTTTCACTTCATTCAATTCAATGTTCAAGAGCAGGGGGATGTGGGTTCACATTTGATTTCCATGGGCAGGCTGGCGGGGGAGTTTTATATTTGAAATTCATTTGAGGGTATGAAATTTTTTTTAGGTTTGTTTCTTCTTTTATCTTCTTTAACGGTATATAGCCAGAAAGCCACATCCAATATTTCCGTTGACTCGCTTCCAGAATCACAGATTGATATTCCCATTGAGGTGGATCTAAGGCCTGTGTTTAAAATGGCAGAAAATAATGTAGATACTGTTTTTACATCGCCGAATTATCCTGCCAACTGGCTGCAGTCCGACTGCGCCACCCGTTACAAGTATCATTTTAGAAGATCACCACTCGAAATGACTATGAAAGGCACCACATTGAACCTGTTATTTACTGGGTTTTACCAAATTATTGGTTCTACTCGGGTGTGTGTGAATGGAACAGTTTTATCGCCCTGGACCCCTCCCTGTCGATGTGGTTTTGATGAAAATGAAAGAAAAGTGGCCATTTCTTTCAGTAGTACGTTCCAATTACAGAATAATTTTATACTCCATTCCAAATGGTTTCGGTTGGAGCCAAAGCCCCAGGATAAGTGCACGGTTTGCTTTTGGGGCCAGGACATTACCAGTGAGGTGATGAAAGGATTAAAAGAACAGCTGGATGCTTCTAAAAAAAGTATGGAAGATTCTTTTAATGCCATCAATTTAAAACCCTACATGCAAAAAGCATGGAATATGCTCAACGGAATTTATACCATACCCAATGTGGGTTATTTTGCCTTGCATCCTAAAACACTGAGAATGGAAAACATCAATGCGCGGAATGATCTACTCCATATTGATATTGGAATCTCTGCCACGCCTGTAGTCAGTTTTGTGAAACCAGATGTGCCAGCTTCTTCTGTCCCCAACCTGACGCCAGCCAATCATCCCGGAGGTTTCAATGTTTATCTGGAAGCAGCGTTACAATACGATTCCCTGAGCCAGGTGCTCAATGGATACCTGGTTAATAAACGGTTCGAACTTTCGGATGGACTGTTTAAAAAACATGTAATTATCGAAAAAACCCATGTAACAGGAGATGAAAAGGGCCACCTGGTTATTCGACTCGATTTCAACGGATCATTTGCAGGAACTGTCTATTTTACGGGTAAGCCTGTATATAATCCAGAAAAGAAATTGATAGAAGTGCAGGACCTCGATTATGACCTTACTACCAAAAATCTACTGCTAAAAACGGCCAAATGGTTGTTTAGCAAACGTATTATTTCAGAACTGAAAAAATACACTTCGTTCGATATGTCTAAGTATTATGATACAGCAACTCAATCTTTGAATACCTGGTTAAACCGTGAATGGACAAAAGGCATCAGCGGTAAAGGTGCCGTGAATGAACTCAAACTGACTTCTTTGTATGCCTTGCCGGAACATCTGCTCATTCGAAGTAATTGTACTGGAAAATTAGACGTCCGGGTTTCTGAAATCAACTTGAAGTTTTAGATGGATTACTGCCCATCTCCCTATCACCACTACCAGCTTTAAATGAAAAATGTCGTTGTGTAAAATAACTAAACAGGATAACGATTGCGGTAGTAAGAATTTGAGATGGCGTTGGGTACCATCCCAGGTTTCCAACAAAAAATTTCAAAAAAATATAATTGAGAAATATGCAGCTGATGGCGACCAGGAAATACCGGAACAACTGTATCCTTTTTCTTAGATAAGAGCCCTGAAAGACGACAAACATGCTCAGGTAAAATCCAATCGGAAATGTTAAGCTAAAAGCAACGAACAAAGCGGCCGTATACGATTCAAAGGCAAGTCCGCCAAAATGTACCACCTGAGTGTTGAAGACAAAATTGTGAAAAGAAGTAAAAATGATCAGGCTTAAAAGAGTGTTGCTTCCACCACAAGCTGCATAATGATAGGTTTGTAGGGGCATGAACCGCCTGAAAATAGGGTAAAAAATATCCAGAACACTGAAGATGGACTTTCTTATAGTATGGTGTACTCTTTGCATGAAAGCTGCAAAATAATAGCAAATCCGGACGTTTATTGACCTAATTCGATGACCAGCGTTAACGGCTTGTGAAACTGCTCTGGACATGAATCATTAAATTGCGCCGCAATTCAATAAAGAAGAGTATTGTTCAACAAATTAAAAATGGTTGTGCAGCCACTATCGGCTCGCTGTATCAGGTTACTATTGAAGTAGAAGATATATTGGTGAACCAGACAAAGCCA
>JANLYU010000419.1:0-4266 GCA_031365785.1 Flavisolibacter sp.
AGGATCAAAGTCATTGAGCGTGCTGATGCGGGCATACAGGGGTTCCCAACTTTGGGTTGGATAGAGCGTCAGGCATTTTTCAAATCCCCTGTTGATAACAAAACGGGTATTTTCGCCTTCCGGCATTTGCCTTTTCAGGCCTGCCGGCAGCAAAAAACGACCTTTTATGTCCAGTGTAGATTCAAATTCTCCCAGAAATCCTATCATTTTCAATGAATTGGAATGGTTGTAATACCATTTAACACAAAATAACACTTTTTCCCACTTGCTAAATACTATTTTCGTCTGTTTAATTTTTCCACACGACCGAATGCATTGAAACGCCTACCAACAAAGGATTTGAACAGCCAAAGGCATTATTTAGGAGAAATAAATGTGAATTGCTGTGGATTGTGGTGGATAAGCAACCATTTAGGGTGGATTATCCTTTCGGTTTTAATTTTACAACTATGAATTTTGACCCGGAAAATATCAAAATCAGCGACTATGACTATGTTCTTCCTGATGAGCTGATTGCTGCATTTCCTTTGAAAAATCGTTCCTCCTCCCGGCTTTTGGTCTATAAAGAAGGACTTGTTTCGGAGGATATTTTTTATAACCTACCCATTCACATTAATTCTGGAAACACGATTCTTCTCAACAATAGCAGGGTAATAGAAGCCCGGTTGCTGTTTGAAAAGCCGACAGGAGGAGTGATTGAAATTTTTTGCCTGGAACCCCTCCATCAGGAAATGCATCAGGCTCTTGCATCCATAGGAACTGTTGACTGGTTGTGTATGATCGGCGGGGCCTCTAAATGGAAACCTGGTGTGGTGCTGAAAAAAATTTTCACCTTGAATGGCGAAGCCGCCTACCTGGAAGCAGAATACATGGGTAAGCTGACTGATCATTTCCATATCCGGTTCAGATGGGATCCTGCCCGGAATTCTTTTGCATCTGTGCTACAGGCAGCAGGGGCCATTCCACTGCCCCCTTACATCAAAAGAAAAGCAATCAAAGAAGATGAAATCAGTTATCAAACTGTTTTTGGTATAGATCCGGGATCAGTGGCGGCTCCCACTGCAGCCCTGCACTTTACCCAGGAGGTATTGGAAAAACTTTCAGAAAAAAAAGTAACTTATTCCTTCATTACGCTTCATGTAGGGGCTGGCACCTTTCAACCTGTGAAATCAACCACAATTGCAGCACACCTCATGCACGAAGAATCATTTACCCTCCACCGGGAAACCTTACAAATGATTCGCACTTCTACAACGCTGATCGCTACGGGTACCACCTCCTTACGGACCCTTGAAACCATCTATTGGCTGGGCGTAAAAATGGTGATGGGAATCAGTAAGCGTCAATGGACCCTTTCACAATGGGAAGCCTATGAACTGGAAAAATTATACGGAAGCATTTCACCTGATCAAAGTTTTCAGGCACTTGCTGCATGGATGGACGAAACACAAACCGATGTGCTCCATGGCAAGACAAGTCTGATCATTGTTCCGGGTTACATATTTAAAATAACGTCAGCACTCATTACCAACTTTCATCAACCCAGATCAACTTTGTTGTTACTGATTTCAGCTTTTATTGGAGAAGACTGGAGAAAAGTGTACCGCTATGCCCTTCATCACCGTTTTCGCTTTTTAAGTTATGGCGACAGCAGCCTTCTTTGGAAGAACGGCCAGCCATAAAGGGTGAAGCTTTTTCTGCTTAACGATGTCAACATGAACGCATGCCTGAAATTACACTTCAACTTTCTTTTGAGGTAGTTCAATAGTAAAGCAACTACCCTTGCCCAGTGTACTTTCCGCCCTGATGGTACCGCCATGGGCCTGCACTACCGTTTTTACATAACTCAGGCCGAGCCCAAACCCTTTTACATTATGAATATTGCCTGTATGTGCCCGGAAAAATTTTTCAAATATTCTTTTTAAAGATTCCCTGGTCATACCGATGCCATTGTCTTCCATACGGAGGATGAACTTTTTATCTTTTGAAAACGTGGTGATACAAATACGGGGAGGTACATTTTCCTTTGAATATTTTACAGCATTATCCATCAGGTTGTTCACCAGGTTGGATATGTGAACCTCATCTCCTTCTATCAGATCATTGGTTGCTTTCAGGTCGGTTTCAAGTGAACCCAGCTTTTCCTGTAGTCGAAGAATAAAATTGTCGGCCACATCACGAATGATCTGGTGAACATGCAGTGGTTTTAAATTCAACTGCACCTCCTGGCGGTCCATCAAGGCAGATTTCAAAATAGTTTCCACCTGCCTGTTCATGCGCTGGTTCTCTTCCTTGATGATGCTGCTGAAATAAAGTAATTTCTGAACATCGCGCTGAACCTTTTCATTTTTGATGGCATCCACTGCCAGTGAAATCGTTGCGATGGGCGTTTTAAATTCGTGGGTCATGTTGTTGATGAAGTCATTTTTGATTTCACTCATTTTCTTCTGACGCAGCATCGTGTGTACCGTTAAATAAAACGCCGTGATGATAACCAGTGTAAAAAGAATGGCGGCAACGATACGGGGTCTGAGGTCTTTAAAAACAATGTCGCTGATCTGGGGCACTACAATAATCAGTATTTCATCAGACGTTAAGTTCTCTGTAGCAGAACCGCTTGGAGAGATCAAAAAAGAATTATACCGAAGGTGATTCAAGGTGTCCTCATACCAAGAAAGAAAATTCTGTGACTGCCGTTCCATGTAACCCATTTCTCCAGAATTCAGCACTGCCAGGGCAAATTCAAATGGCACACCTTCCAGGTGCTGGGATACAAATGAAGTTTTAATTTTATCATAAATCTCCTGGGAAGTAAACCGATTACCTACCATATATGGCTTGAAAAATTCAAGGGACAAATCGTCGTTCAAATTCGGAAATGTTTTATTGTTAGAGGCCGGGGTGCCCTTGTATTGGGACAATTCACTACTGATAGATTTAGTAACATCGGTAATTCGTTCCCGCAATTGATCCTCTTTAAGCAAAAGCATGTTCTTCAGCCACGCAAACTGAATATACATGATACCAATCAGCGAAACAGTGATGAGAAAAATGATGATGGGAAAAATTCTTTTCACAGCCGGAAGATGGTGAATATTTTGTGTTTATAAAAATATTGAACCAATTGTCAAAAATGGTGGCATAATATTGTTATGTATTATTTTTAACACATATTGCCTATTTAGCGTATGATTTCACCTACAGCTGGTATTTTATTGATTGCAGATCCTTTTTTAAAAGATCCCAACTTTATGAGAACTGTGGTGTTTCTCACTGAACATCGGGATGATGGTACCATTGGATTTGTATTGAACCGCCCATATGAAAATACACTTGATGAGCTCATCCCAGAAGTGGAAGGTTTCAAGCTACCTGTATATTATGGTGGACCGGTACAGATGAACACCATTCATTTTCTGCATCGCTATCCCGAAGAAATCCAGGGAGGAATTGAAGTGATGAAAGGTGTTTACTGGGGAGGTGATTTTGATGCGGTGATCAAGCTGATTAATATCGGTAATGCTGATCCTGAAAGGATTCGTTTTTATATCGGTTATTCGGGTTGGAGCAAGGGCCAGCTGGAAACTGAAATGGAAGATAAAACCTGGCTCACTGTGGAAGCAGTAAGAAAATTAATTTTCCATTCCAATGCAGAAGATCTTTGGAAAGATTCATTAAAACATTTGGGAGGTGAATATGAGATGATGATCAACTTCCCGATTGATCCGCAGTTGAATTGAATGTGCATTGATTTAAACTGAAAGCGAATGAAATTTAGTGCGGGTTGTTGCATGGTTTTCAGGTAAGAGCTCATGTTATTTCTTTTTACAAACAACCCACAAGAATGGAATCAGAACGAAACACCTATGGCGGCACCTGCTGATTGATACTTTTCTTTTTCCAGGCCCTGTTTATAAAAACCCCTGAGAAAATAAACTTTTCTATTGATTCTAGCCTTGATTCCAGCGTGCGCCAGCGGACCATACGACTGCCCTCTGATGGGTGCACCACCATACGCAGTTCCGTTCACATAATAACCATAAACCTGGTTGGTATAGGTATACCCAAAACCGGCACCGAAAAATAGGCCAATACCCGCTTCACTTTTTCGGGTAGCACCTGCTCCCATATTGAAATCCAGTGTCACTGGGATATCAGCTACGAGACTAACACTACCACCCTTTTGCGAATTCAGAATACCACTCATTCCCAGTGTCAGGGGCAACCCCATTGAAAGGGCACCTAATTTTGATTCATTGAAGTGAT
>JANLYU010000015.1:0-10036 GCA_031365785.1 Flavisolibacter sp.
CATTCCATTTATGATTGATTTGGTTTAAAATATTAACGCAGAAATCCCCGGTTTTGTAAGGTTTTCTGGAAAGGATTCTGTTACTTTTGCAGATTGCCCAAGTCACAATGGCCAAGGCAATTGTTCGACAAAAGACACCCAAAAGCTTAGACGTAAAGACAGTTCGAGCAGAGGTCCATTTGGAGATGCGGGGTCTTTGTATGAAAACAGTCACAAAAAATCAAATATTCTCTTGGCATTACCTTATTTACTCAAATACATTTACACCCATGGAAGTGATGAAGTCATCCGTCGTGGAAAAAAAATACATGCAATTGGGTTTGTGGAATTGGCAGAACATGACGACCTGTTTGGTTCTGTTGTATTTCGGGTGAAAGATGACAACTATGCTACGTTCTATAAAGTTTTCGTAAATAATTATAAGGATCCCAAAACCTTATCCCTTCGGTGCGCTTGCCCATACAACCTGGGTGATATTTGCCGGCACGAAGCTGCTGCACTTATCCGGCTTCAGGAAATGATCGATAAGGGACAGCTTCAGGCAGGTGATATTAAATATGACCAGCGGCACACGGTTGCCAAAATGAAGACAATTGAATTAAGAACCATTCATTTGTTGTCCTCTCCGGAAATTATTGAAGCTGCAGAAAATTACCTGAAAGACAGTAAACCGGTTCTTGAAGCAGCCACGGATGAAATGGTAAAGGCCCAGGTGACCCTCGATGATGAAATTTTTTCGGTAATCATCAAGCGCAATGAAGAACGCAATTTTGATACGAGCAGCGATTACCAGGATCCGGACCACCTGTTGTCCTTACCCAAGGTGATCGTTTTTCTGCATTTGCTGCATACCAAAGGCCAACATTATTTTGAGACCATCAGAAATTGGGACAAGGAAAAAAATAAATTGCTGGAAGCTTATGGGTTTTCCCTCAAAGATGATCTGAAAGGAAAATTTGAATTCAATTACAAAGATGGAAAACCCTACCTGCGTGTGTTGGATCCCTCGATTAAAAAAATTACCGCCCCTGTGAGCTTATCGAGAGAAAGGTTTGAAAATGTAACCACGGTGGAAGAAGAAGAGCCACCCCCAAGGGAACAGGTAATTACGAAAAGACTGGGCATCGTTTTCAATTTTAATAAAAGCGGATATCCTTTTTTCGGAGTGGAGTTGATAGAAGGAGAAATGGACCAGGAAGCCAATTTCGCAGGAAATGTTCAGAAACTTGAACTGGCCAAGTACATCAATACGGAGGCCTTGAATGAAGATGACAGGAGTCTTGTGGCAGTGGTGAGAAAACTTCAGGACGCAGAGATTAATAAATATGTCAGCCGGAATTCGCCTTTCTCCGGAATATGGGAAAACATCATCCATCAAGAAGATGATGAACTGCCGGAAGAAACAAAAAAGCTGATCATTGAATATTATTTTCCAAAACTCAAAAAATTATTTTCGGATGCAGCTTTGTCGCCAATGTACATGCTGCAGAAAGGTAAAGCTTTCAAAACTTCAGCTCTGGAACGCATAGAGCGAAGCAATGAAATGGTTGTACCCCAGTTCAGTGTCAGTGTAAGTCCTGCCCGGTATGAAATTGAATGTTTTGTAAAGCCAGATACAGTGGCGCACGCACTGACTGAAAATGAACTTCCTTCCTCCCTTTTATTTTTATACAACCACCAGGTGTATACCTGGGAAAATATGGAAGCGGTGGAAACTGCAGAAAGATTTTTGCCGGACGGGGTAATGAAAATAAAAAAAGAAGACTGGCCTCAGGTACTTTCCAGTATGGTGATACCCCTGGCCAAGGAATACAAAGTTGAATTTGATAAAAGTCTTATTTCTGAAATTAAAGATGGAGAGCCTGAGGTAAAGTTATTTCTCCAGGAAAAAGGCGAATACCTTGTGTTCCAGCCCATTTTTAATTACAAGGGATTTGATACTAAGGCAAAGGACAAAGACGAGCTGGTGATCCCTAACGGCGACAGGGTGATCATAGTTCACCGGAACAGGAAGGCTGAAAAAGAATTTATAGAACGCCTTAAAACCCTTCATTCAAATTTCATTTCTTATGACGATGGTTCGGCGCTGGCTTTAAAAGGTGCTGAAGTATTGCGCAATAACTGGTTTTTCCTTTTTGTAGATGCCATGAACGAAGCAAAAACCCCGGTTTATGGATTTGAATCCCTGAAAAATTTCCGGTTCAATACAGCAAAGCCCACCACCCATATTTATATCAGTAGCCATACAGACTGGTTTGATGCCAAGGTTGATATTTTGTTTGGCGACCAGAAGGTGAACGTGGCTGAAGTAAAAAAGGCACTGGCTAACAAACAACAATTTGTTCAACTCAATGATGGAACATTAGGAATACTTCCGGAAGAATGGCTGAAGAAATACAGCTTGCTTTTCCGTGTGGGTGAAGGAAGAACCGACCAATTGAAGCTATCACGTTATCATCTCAGTGTAATTGATGAACTATATGCTTCACGCAATGCTGAAGAACTGACCATTAAGCTGGAAGAAAAATATGAACGTATCAGGGAGATGGATAACATCAGGGAAATTGACGCACCGGTAAACCTGCAGCATATCCTCAGGCCGTACCAGGTGGCAGGTTTCCAGTGGCTGAATTATCTACATGAAGTGAGTTGGGGTGGCATTCTGGCCGATGACATGGGACTGGGTAAAACCGTGCAGGCGCTTTCTTTTTTGCAATATTATTATGAACACTATGAAGGAACGCTCAAGGCCCTGGTTGTTTGTCCAACTACATTGATATACAATTGGGAAAATGAAATTAAAAAGTTCACACCTTCCCTGGAATATTATATTCATCATGGATCCATACGGAGCCGGCAGGTAGCGGAACTAAACAAACACCATGTTATCATTACCACTTACGGAACCTTGCGCAGCGATATCAAGTTGTTTATGCAGATGGCACTTGATTATGTGATATTGGATGAATCACAAGCGATCAAAAATCCCTCCAGCAAAGTAACCAAGGCTGCCTCCCTTCTCAATGCCAAGCACCGGCTTTGTATGAGTGGAACGCCGCTTCAGAATAATACCTTTGATATTTATGCGCAAATGAATTTCCTCAATCCAGGTATGCTTGGATCGGTGGAATTTTTCAGGCAGGAATTCGCTGTTCCAATTGACAAATTTGGTGAAAAGGAACAAAAAGATCACCTCAAAAAGATCCTTTATCCATTCATTTTGCGGCGCACCAAAGAACAGGTGGCCAAAGACCTTCCGGATAAAACCGAAACCATCCTGTTTTGCGAAATGGAAGATGAGCAAAGAAAAATTTATGACGCTTACAGAAATGACTTCCGGGCCAAGATCATGGGAACCATTGAAGAACAGGGTATTCAAAAATCGCAGCTTACCATCCTGCAGGGGTTAATGAAGTTGAGGCAGATCTGCGACTCGCCTGCCATCCTGAATGAACAGGAACAGTTTCCCAATCATTCCATCAAGCTGGAAGAACTATCCAGGGAGATTACAGAAAATATTGGTAATCATAAAGCCCTGATCTTTTCTCAATTTTTAGGAATGCTTGCGCTGATCCGTGAAAAGCTTACGGAGCTCGGTGTTCAATATGAATATTTTGATGGCAGCACTTCTGCCCCCGACAGGGAAAAGGCTATTCAAGCCTTTCAAAGAAATGAAGAGACACGGGTTTTTCTCATTTCACTGAAGGCCGGGGGTGTGGGCCTCAACCTTACTGCTGCCGACTATGTTTACATCGTTGACCCCTGGTGGAATCCTGCCGTGGAACAACAGGCCATTGACCGTACTCACCGGATCGGTCAAACCAAGAATATCTTTGCCTACAGAATGATTTGCAAGGATACAATTGAAGACAAGATCATTCAACTGCAGGAAAAGAAACGTTTGCTGGCAAGGGAACTGATTTCTGACGATGCCACATTTGTAAAAGCATTGTCTAAAGAGGATGTAGAATATTTGTTTAGCTAAGATGGAATGCAGGAGGAGTGATGAACCAGGCCAGGACGGTGTCATTCAAAAAGCAGCCACAGCACCTATTCTTTAAATACTTTCTCAACACTCCTTGTATCATGTCCGGCCGGAATAATTATTTTAAGGATCGCTAGTGATGGAAGTAAAATTGCCGTATCATTATAGCAATATTATCCTGATGTTTAACCATTCCAACTGCGCCTTTGCTTCCGGGCATCTTTCAGCGCCGGCCATCCAAACCTTAACGTTATTTAACCCCCTTTCACACCACTTCCGAATATCTTCGTAACCCAACTGCAAACTTATGGAGAAGTTATTCCTCCTGCTACTGGCAATTTTTACAATAGCCTATCAATCTTCGGCTCAAAAATTCAATGGCGTTGTAAAGGGAATATTACAGGATTCAACCTCAGCTTATCCTCTGAGCGATGCTACAGTTTCTGTTAGCAACCAAAAGGATTCCTCCCTTGTATCATTTACCCTAACCAGTAAAAACGGAAATTTTGAAATAAAAAATCTTGAGGCCGGCGACTATTTCTTAAACTGTTCTTTTACAAGCCTCCAGACTAGAAAAATTAAATTTTCTGTTGGCCCGGGAAAGGAGCAGGCAGACATGGGCATTATTAAAATGGATCGTTTTTACAAGTCCATGGCTGGTGTTATCATAGTAGACGATGCACCCGTGAGGATCAACGGAGACACACTAGCTTTTAGAGCAGATGCTTTCAAAACCAAGCCCAATGCAACAGTAGAGGATCTATTGAAAAAAATGCCGGGTATGCAGGTCGACAAAGATGGAACTGTAAAAGCCCAGGGCGAACAGGTACAAAAGGTATATGTGGATGGTAAGGAATTTTTTGGTTCGGATCCAAAACTGGCCACGAAGAACCTGAATGCAGATATGATTGATCAGGTGGAAGTATTTGATGACATGAGCGAACAGTCAAAATTCAATAAAATAGAGGATGGAAGCCGTTCCAAATCGATCAATCTGAAACTTAAGAAAGAGAAGAGGAAAGGGATTTTTGGTAAAGTCTATGCTGGATACGGAACAGAAAACCATTATGATGCCGGCGCTACTGCTAATTTTTTCAAAGGCACCACCCAAACTTCCGTCATCGCCAAGGCCAACAATACCAACAATATTGGATTTACCGTCAGTGACATGCTGGGTATGTTTGGCGGAGGTGGTGGTGGAAATTTTGGTGGTGGAAGTGGTGGAAGCGGGGGGATGAATGTGGTAAGAATGAATAGTGGCGGTAATAGTGGTTTTAGCGGGTTGAACCTGGGTGCCACCGGCAATGGCCTTACCTCTTCTTCACAGGTGGGTATCAATTACAGAGATACCTGGAGCAAATATTTCGATGTCAACGGAAGTTATTTTTTCAATCATACCGAAACAAAAAATTATAGTAAGAGCCTGCGGCAGACATTTGCCAGTGACACTACCTATTTCAATGACCAGCAAAAAAACACACTCGGAAGCAACAACAACCACCGGTTCAATATGAATATGATCTACAAAATCGATTCTCTGAACTCTATCATTTTCTCTCCGAATCTTAGTTTTCAAAACAGCAGGAATAATGCGGAAGACACCACCTCTTATTTTTTTAGAAATGCTGGAGCAGAACAAGAACTGAATCAAAGCAGGACGCAGAATAATAGCTGGGGTAGTGGCGTTAACTGGGCTAACAACATGATCTGGCGCAAACGGTTCCTCCGTCCCGGTCGCACCCTGTCGGTGAACCTGTCCAATACGTTTAACAATAATGACCGGCAAAGTTATAATATCATTAAAGCGAAATTCAACCCACGTGATATTTATAATAATACCGATGCTAAGACAAGAAATTACGGAATTGGGTTTTCCTATACTGAACCTCTGACACGGAATCAGGTAATGGAATTCAATTATAACTATACCAGGAACCGGAGTGAATCAGACAGGGTGTCCCTGAACTTCAATACCACTACGGGAAAGTATGATATCACAGACCTCACTTTAACCAACCACTTTCAAAACCTGAATGAAGGTCATCGTGCAGGAATGAATTACAGAGTGGTGCAGAAAAAATATAATTACCAGTTCGGAATCGGTGTTCAGCAAACCTTGCTGGAAAGTAATAACATCACCAAAAATATTTTGCAAAGCCAAAAATTCACCAACTTGTTTCCAACGGCTTCATTCAATTATCAGTTTGCCAGAAGCAGGAGTTTGCGCTTTAATTACCGCGGCAGCACCAGGCAGCCAGGCATTTCACAATTACAGGAGGTGGTGGATATCAGCTCCACACCTTACCTCTACAAAGGAAATGCAGCCCTCAAGCAGGAATTTTCAAATAACATCAGCCTGAGTTATAATTTTTTCGACATAGTTAAATACAGTAATTTTTTTGCTTTCCTCACTTATAACAATACTTACAACAGGATCTCCAATTCCGTTACGATCAATCCGGACGGCACCCAATTGACTATTCCGGTAAACTTAAATGGTTACTATGCACTCAGCGGAAACGTCAACATTGGTTTTCCCGTCAGGAAAATGAAAGGCGGAAACTTTAATACTACCACCAGGGCCACCATGAACCGAGACCCCAGTTTATATAAAGGACAAAAAAATTACACCAGCAATCTGAATATTGGAGAAGACCTCAGACTGAATTATAACCACAAGGAAAAGCTGGACCTGGGCCTTACGGCCAGCATCAATTACAATTCGGTGCATTATACAAATCCAGGCCAGTTGAACCAGGACCAGTCCTACTTTACCCATAACTATTCGGCGGATGCCACCTATACATTTAAAAAAGGGATCATTCTTTCTTCTGATTTTGATTACACTTTCAATACGGGAAGGACAAATGGTTACAACCGGAACTATGCCATGTGGAATGCAAGTTTAGGCAAGCAGCTTTTCAAAAAGAAAAGAGGTGAAATCAAGGCTTCGGTGTTTGATATGCTGAACCAGAATACGAATGTGGTCAGGAATATAGGAAGCAATTATATTGAGGATGTACAGAACACTACCCTGCAGCGGTTTTTTATGCTCAGCTTTATCTATCACATGAACCGGATGGGAGGAAAAACTATGCCTTCCATGATGGAAAGAGCCACACGCGGAATAAGAATCATGCAATAATCAATAGATTAAAAACCCCCCTTCACCGGGGGCTTTTTTTACTTTAGTATTCTTTTCTTTGTTGTAGAATAACTATTCGCTACAGTGGTTGATCCAAAGATCAATACACCTAAAATAGACCTCGTAAAACGCCACATGTTGAAAGAAGGCCTGTAATGATCACGATAAATCTCAGCTTCCTGGTGGGCATGAACGATGTTCCTGTTTTTCATATTGGATGATTTTAATGTGGAAAAATGGTTAAGAAATATACATATTCCCATTGAAAAGACAAAGCTTTTATCTATTTTACCGCGTTAATACTATTAAAATATCCATTATAAATGAAAAATCATAGTAAGTTCCTGCTGCTCGTAGCCATCACCGCAAGTTTATATAGTTCGGCTCAGATGAAACTGCCGGTTTCCAGCAATGACCTAAGAAATAATCTGGAAAAAATCATTTCTGATTTCCCTTATAATTTTAGTTCCCTGAAAGGTGATACCCTCATGGAAAATCCGCAAACCATAGAATTTGCGGCGCTCATAGATTGCAAAACTGCACCTGTCAATTCCATTATTCAATATAAGTCGGCAAAACCTGTTTACAGCTGGACCGCAACACTTATTGAAACCGAAGAATTTGAAGAGGCGGCTAAAAAGTATACCTGGCTGTGTAACCAGTTAAGGGTAATGAGCCTGAGCTTTCAGGGAGGCTATTCCTATACGCTTAATGGATTGATTGAAGCCCCAACTGAGACCCGGAAATTCAGCTCCAGTATTTTCACGCTTATGCCACGTGCCAACGACCTGCCTAAAATCAGGATAGAAGCCACGATGAACTTTGAATTCCCCGAGTGGAAAGTAGGATTGATGGTGTATGACAGGGAACGCCAGGACGATGAAAGGGGTGCTGCGAAAGGCGACTAAGAAAGGAGGTGATAAATTCTCTTCTCGATCCATGCCCGTTCCAGGTCAGGAGGGCCTCCAGGATCAATTCTGAATCCGGAAATTATTTCCTGCTGGCATATTCCTTCGCATCTCCTCCATCACTTTTTCTCTTTCTTTGGAAAATTCTGCTGCTGTCATTTTTTTCCCATCCTTAGGTTCTTTGATTTTGTTTATACTGACCTTGGATGAAACTTCAATAGCCTTGTAAACCGTTTGTCCATTTGCTATATTAAGTTCAAGGATGGCACCAGGAAGTTGCCCCGGAAATTCCGGACCCACAGAAACAGGAATATCTGTTGTAAACCAGGCTACTACTGCCGCGGTATCCTGCGTCGGAGTTCTTTTCATGACACCATTTTCCATAGACATCATGTTTCTGGTGCTGATGCGGTGAGAGGTGGCTTTTCGGACGGTATAATTCAGAACCATTTTTGTTTCATCTGAAAGTTTCCACTGAAGTTTTGTGAGGGAGTCAGTGACTACATAACTTCTATCTGCAATTTCTCTTTTATCGGTTTTTGTACCCTTTTCAAAATTGCAATAGGTGACGTCATTGCTTCCCCCGTTGAAGCGAAGTACCATGCCGCCACTGGCAAAAGTATTGGGATCTCCTTCATTGCTGGCATTCGGCAGGAATTGCCAGAGCGACTGGTTATTTCCAAACAGCACTTCAAATTGGTCTGTCCTGGATTTGGGGATCTGGGCTGCCAGTGCAGGATCCATGTTAAAATTACGCACAGGCAAAATGAAGGTTCTTTCAAAAACGATTCTCCCTTCTTTCATCTGAGCGCCAGATGAAAGGGAATAAAGGAGTACTGCTGAAAATAATATTTTTTTCATATCACCTATTTAAACAAAAGTAACAGGGTTGATTTCCAGTACGTGTTAATACACCTTGCAACCTAAGTTAATAATGGTTAAAGACTGTAGGAACGGTAAATGAATGTATATTTTTGTTCGGATGCTCCAGGTGGGAAATAAAAAGTGGTTGCCGGTGTTGATGGGTATTACCATTCTAACCATTGCTTCCTTCCAGATGTATTGGCTGCGTAAATCTTATCAGCGGGAAAAGATAGGGCTGGAGCGCCAGACCAACATGTTATTCAGGGAAACGGTCAGGGGACTTCAGGCATCTAAATTGAAGCTCGACCACGTGAATGATTCTTCCAACGGAAAGGCGATCATTGTTCGCAATGAGCGTAAAATGGGACCACAAAGAAGCGGCCTTGATCCAAAGATGGTAGGCATGATCGATGTGATGATGCAAAGGGTAAGGGATTCCAATCGCGGCACGATCACCTTCCGGGAAAAAGACACCAAAGACTCCATCAGGCTATTCAATAAAAGCTTTTCAGGAAGAAGGGAACGGCTTCTTCAGTTTTTATTTGATGTGGACTCTCTTCAGGATTCTATTCCTTTAAGTGAGCTGAACATGGCCTATTCCAAACGGCTGGAAAAAGAAAACCTCAACGTTCCATTTTTTGTAACACGCGTACCCACAAGAGAAACTTATGAACCCATTTTTAATGAAGTAACACTTGGTTTCCATTACCCGGTTACTTACCACCTGGACCTGGGAAGCACCACAGCTTTTTTATTTAAACGAATCAGCGTGCCCATTTTATTTTCCATGTTCCTGGTGGGATTTACACTGCTCTCCTTTTCGATTTTATACAGGAACCTGTTACAGCAAAGAAAACTGGGTGATATAAAAAATGAGTTCATCAGCAACATCACTCACGAGCTGAAGACCCCCATTGCCACGGTCAGTGTTGCTATTGAGGCTCTCAGAAGCTTCAATGCCACTATGGATGCTAAAAAAACAAAAGAATACCTGGACATTTCTGCGAATGAATTGCAACGGCTTTCACTCCTTGTAGACAAGGTGCTCAAGTTGTCGATGTTTGAAAAGAAATCAATCGATCTGAAATACGAACCGCTCGATATGAAAGAACTGATCCAGGAAGTCACTTCGTC
>JANLYU010000052.1:0-5279 GCA_031365785.1 Flavisolibacter sp.
CGCATCATGAGTGTCTTTAAAACTGTTGAAGAAGCCACTGCGGCCCAGATGAAAGACAATGAACCAAAAATGAAGGCTGCTATTGCCAAGGCGACTCTGGCTGAAAAAGACAACCTATTGCATTTTCAATCTGATACAGCACTTCAAAGACAAGTGACCATTGATGATCAGATCATTGAGTCCTATTTGAAAGCGAAACATATTCAGGCTGTCAAAACCGATTGGGGGGTGTACATACAGGTGCTGGATCCAGGCCAGGGTGAAAAACCTTCTATCGGAAAATTCACCTCTATCAAATATTCAGGAGCCCACCTGAGCGGCCATCCATTTGATTCGGGAGTATTTCCTTTGCAGATTGGAACACCAGGTTCCATTAAAGGCTTTGAAAATGGAGTGATGCAACTGGCTAAGGGTGGAAAAGCCAAGATTTTTATCCCTTCTACACTGGCTTATGGTGCAGGTGGACGTGCGCCTGAAATCAAGCCAAATGAAAACCTCATGTTCGATATTGAACTTTTGGATGTTTCAGATACGCCGCTGAAACAACAGCCTCAGCAGCAGATGCCACAACAACCCAACTCGGAATCCATGGATAGTAGCCAGCGAAGGAAATAGTTTTATTAAAAATTTAAACGAACTTTATAAATTAAAGTGGCTGCAAGATCAATCTTTGCGGGTCCCGTTTTTAGTCCAACAATCCACATCCGGCCTGTTGATCCTAAACCCGGTATCAAATAGTCCTAGCCTCAAAAAACGACGAAACTTAAAGTATGCGAGAAAAGAGCAGTTAAAAACTGCTCTTTTCTTTTTGCAATGCGGAAAACAATCGTACTGCCTCTACTGCTTCCAGTACGTCATGGACTCTGAGAAGCGATGCTCCCTCCATCAAGGCCACGGTGTGTAAAACAGTTGACCCATTGAGCGCCTGCTCCGGTGTGGTATTGAGTGTTTTATAAATCGTGGCTTTCCGTGAAAGGCCAACCATTACCGGACGTGATAATTGCTGGAAAAAAGAAAGATGATGCAATAACTGGAAATTATGTTCCAGGGTTTTACCAAATCCAAAACCAACATCAATGATGATATCCCTGATACCTTCATTGACCAACGTGGCCATTTTGAAATTTAGAAAATCAAAGACTTCAAGCACCACATTTTTATATTTAGCATGTTGCTGCATATTTTCAGGGTTTCCTGGCATATGCATCAACACATAAGGCACCTGTAAGGTGGCAACAGTTGTGATCATCAAGGGGTCAATAGTTCCTGCACTCACATCATTTACTATTGAGGCACCAGCATCTATAGCTTCCTTTGCTACCCGTGAATAAAACGTATCGATGGAAAGAATAGCATCCGGATAATGCTGATGCAGGGATGCAATAACCGGAATGACCCGTTGTAATTCATCTTCTTCAAGTATGGGTGAACTCCCAGGACGCGTACTTTGTCCACCTACATCTATGATACCAGCACCATCATCCAGCATCCTTCCCGCTCGTTGAATTACACCTTGCATTGTGTTGACTCTGCTTCCTGCATAAAACGAATCTGGCGTGATATTAATAATGCCCATAACGATGGGTTCATTGAACAATACCAGTTTTCCTTTGCAATTGAATGTAAACATTTGGTGTTGTTTGCTACTTTTGAGCTAATGTAGATAATAAATCAGGCATGGATTCCAATACAAACAGGCAATATGATCAGGCGATACGTGAATGTGAAGAAGTTTTTGTAAAAAAAACAAAGGATTATGGAACTGCATGGAGGGTGTTACGAAGTATTTCCATAGTTGACCAGATTTATATCAAAAGTCAGCGTATCCGAACCATTCAGGAAAATGGAGAACAAAAAGTAGGAAATGTAGGTGATGACCTGCGCAGTGAATTTATGGGCATAGTAAATTATTCCATCATCGGTTTAATTCAGCTGGAGCTATCTGAAAATGACCCGGAAGAATTGGAGATGAATGCCACACAGACTTTATACGATAAATATTTTATTGCCGCAAAATCTTTGATGCAAAGTAAAAACCACGACTATGGAGAAGCGTGGCGGGAAATGACTCAGGAAAGTTTTGTGGACCTGATCCTGATGAAACTTCAACGCATGCGCCAGATCATTTCCAACAAAGGTAAAACCATTGCGAGCGAAGGGCTTGATGCTAACTTTTACGATATCGTCAATTATGCCGTGTTTGCCCTGGTGCTTTCTGAGCCAACAAAAAGTCAGGTATGAAAACCTTTACCCGGATCATTCAGCTTTTAGTTGGAGTTCTTTTTATTCTATCGGGCCTCGTTAAGGCTAATGATCCACTTGGTCTGAGTTATAAAATGCAAGAGTTCTTTGAATTGTGGAATTCCGGTCTCCAGGAAGGCCACTTTATTTTTCGCAATAGGCTGATTCAACTTTTTGATTTTTTCCACCTTTATTCGTTGGCACTTTCTGTAGGAATGATTGCTTTAGAAATAGTTACTGGTGTGGCGCTTCTTATCGGTTGGAAGAAAAAATTTATTTTATTCCTGTTGTTGGGCTTAATTCTATTCTTTACTTTTTTAACGGGATATGCTTATTTATCCGGCAAATTTACTAACTGCGGATGTTTTGGAGATTGTTTGCCAATTACCCCGTTGACATCTTTTGTCAAAGACCTGGTTTTACTAACCATGATCATTTGGCTTTTAGTATTTAAAAATAATATTCAACCTATTTCCACCCCGCACATCAGGTCGTTTATTTTGCTGACATGCTTCCTGATCAGTTGTTTATTTCAGTGGTATTCGCTCCATTTTCTGCCACCTGCAGATTGCCTACCTTTTAAAAATGGGAACCAAATTGCAGAACAAATGAAGGCACCCCAAGGTGCTTTGAGTGATAGCACGGCAATCAGGTATATTTATGAAAAAGGGGGCAAACGGTTTGAATGGGCTCCTCAGGACCTTCCTATTGATTTTGAAACTTATACCTACATCAACAGGATTGATAAAGTGATCCGGAAAGGAAATGCGGAACCCAGGATCAAAGGATTTACATTGACGGATACCCTTGGCCATGATCATACTTCAGAAGTGCTTGGTCAAAATTGGGCGGTACTTGTTTTTGCCATGGATGATGAAAAAATATCCTGGCTGAAGGAACTGGAAGGCATCAATATTAAAGCCAAACAAAACCATGTTTCAGTCGGTATCGTTACTTCCAACCAGGAGAAATTTACCCTTATCCTTTCAAAAAATCATCTTGATATTCCTGTTTATGCATGTGATTATACTGTTATCCGCACCGCAGCAAGAACTGATCCTACAGTATTATTGTTAAAAAAAGGGATGATCGTCAATAAATACAGTAAGCGGGAACTGAATCAAGTAATAAAAGATTTTTAATAAGGATGAACCATTCGTAAAATGCTGAAGTACATCATAAAAAAAATATTTTACGGCCTACTGGTGTTAGCCGGTGTTGTGATCATCGTCTTTGTTTTATTTCAGGGATTTGGCGATCCTTCCAGGCTGGTAATGGGACAGACGGGAGATGCTGCCACAAGAGCTAACATAAGAAAGGAATTATACCTGGATCAGCCAAAATGGAAACAGTTTTTTCTTTATCTCAATGATGTTTCTCCTGTCGCAGTTCATTCACAGGAAGAAATTGATAAAAAACAACTCAGGGGTTTTTTCATTGGCAGGGGTCAAAAGCTGGCAATTAAATGGCCTTACCTGCGCCGTTCTTACCAGACCAAAAAACCAGTGGGAGCCCTGCTGATGGAGGCGCTTCCTGGAACCTTGCTTCTGGCTTTGGCCGCCATGTTCATCGCAGTGGCATTGGGCATTCCACTTGGTGTGGTGGCTGCCGTACGGCAGCATACCTGGGTTGATACCACAGCCGTTTTTTCAAGTATCATCGGCATTTCTGCACCGTCATTTTTCATGGGAATCATCATAGCTTATGTATTTGGATTTTTGTTATCCGGCTGGACCGGGCTCCATATTACAGGAAGCTGGTTTGACATAGATCAACATGGTGTCAAAAGGCTCAGTTTACAAAACCTCATTTTACCTGCAGTGACGCTGGGAATTCGTCCTCTTGCCATCATCACCCAGCTCACCCGTAGTTCTATGCTGGATGTACTGGACCAGGATTATATCAGAACGGCTTATGCTAAAGGCCTGCCTAAAAGGGTAGTAGTTTGGAGACATGCCCTCAGGAATGCATTGAACCCGGTAGTGACAGCCATTACGGGATGGTTTGCCGAATTGCTGGCCGGTGCTTTTTTTATTGAATATATTTTCGGATGGCGTGGAATTGGGAAAATCACAGTTGAAGCGCTGGAAAAATTGGATTTCCCTGTGGTCATGGGTTCCGTTCTGGTAACAGCCACATTTTTTATTGTCATCAACATCCTGGCAGATATCCTGTATGGATTTATCGATCCCCGGGTGCGTATGGATCATTAATCCTGTAGTAAAAAATTGAAAGTTCTGAAAAAAAAATTAAATTGTGTGAGCCAACTGATACGTCGATCACCCTAAAATAATTTTTATGGAAAGTATCGCTGAAGTACTGGCAAGAAAATCTCCTCAGTTCAATACGGTTGTTCCCGATTGCCTGGTCAGCGATGCGCTATACCAGATGAGTTCTGAAAATGCTGAATTTCTTATTGTGTTGGAAAATGACCAGTTCCAGGGGGTTATTACTGACCATGACATTGCCTCCAGGATCTTATATGAAAACAGACCATTGAACAAGATAATGGTTAGAGAATTTATGTGCCGGACCTTGCCGGTGACTACACCAGAAACGACGCTGGAACAATGCCTGCAATTAATGGAACGGTATCATGTACGACACTTGGCTATTTTTGAAAATTTCATTTTCAGGGGAGTAATTTCTTCCGATGATTTAATTCATGAAGCATTGCTCAGTAGAAGAGAAGTTTTCGAAGACCAGGTCAATAAAAGACAAGGCTATCCCTGGAACTATTGAATGATTACCTCATCAATCACTTTTTCACCCAGTGCTTCATTCACACGGGATTTAATTTTTTCTTTTTGAAAACTGAGTTCCTGCTTCAGGGGGGCAACATGGGTAGTAATAAAAAGTGTCCGGTTGATCACCTTGATGTTATCAGTATAACGGGAAATAGTTTTTCCCATAATTTTCTCCCACACTTCATTGATCTGTAATGCCTGTATGTCACCCTTGATGCGACTACCATTGAGAAATTGTTTGATGGCATCCCCGATCTTGTATTGACCCATGAAGTAAAGGTAGTGGGATTA
>JANLYU010000058.1:0-5207 GCA_031365785.1 Flavisolibacter sp.
CCATTGACAATGGACCATTGACCATTGACCATGGACCGAAGATTCACTCAAAAAATACTTTTACTGTTTGATAAAATAACCGGTTTTGTACCATAGTAGATACCTGCTGACTACTGCTTTCATTATAACCTTTCAACCCAAAAAGTCCCGCAGCATTACCCTTGTTGATGGCGATCTCCATATATCCTGCGCTGTTGAACAACACCAGCTTCTCTCCCTGGGGCACATCGGCATAGGAACCACTGATCCTTTCAATAATTTCGTCTCTTTTAAAAACAATTTTGAAACGCCTTCCTTTTCGTTGTTGCTCAAATTGTTCCTGTGTGATGTTCACCACCACATTCTCGAAGTTGTCAATGAAAATAATCTGTCCCTCGATCCAGTTCTCACCCTGGGTGGGACGCAGTGGATTTTTTTCCAGGTAGCTGGTATCAGGAATCCCAATATTCTGAACAGGTTCACCATTGGTCAGTTGTGTTACTGCCTTTGCCGCTACATCAATGCAATACAAAGTATTTTTAATAGCAGTTTTTTCAAGTGGAATGCCAATCACAATCTCGGGTTTGTCTTCGAGGATCATTCCTATCAAACCATTGTCCGCGCAAATCAGGTATTGGTCGCGGTGAAAAGCAAAAAGTAATTGTTCCGGTTTTGATTCAAACAGGTTTACCAGTACAATATGATAGGTGAACTCCGGGAAATTTTTAATGGCGTTGCGGCATACATAAGCGGCTTGCGGGTAATTGAAAGGAGAAAGTTTGTGGGTGATGTCAACGATATCGAAGCCCGGGTTGATGCGCAACAACCGTCCCTTAACAGCGCCAACAAGATAATCCTGTTCGCCTATGTCGGATGTCAATGTCACTAGCGGCATTTCTTATATCGGATTTAACAGTGAGAAACCGGAATACATGACTTTGTGTTACCGCATCTTCATTTTCAGCGATGACGATTCCAGACAAGCAATTTTATTTCACCAGCTTCCCCTGCTTAAAGTAAAACTTTCTCACCAGTTTGTCTGTCCAACCTGGTAAAAATTTATTCATGAACACTGTTCGTACACCCGTGAAGGTGAGGACCAGGGTCCTTTTTTTGTTTTTGATCGCATTTAAAATATGCTCCGCACAGGTTTCAGCCGTCATCATCTTTCCTTCATCCATTGGACTATCTCCATGCTGCTGTCCATTACTGTTGAGGGCCGCGTTGCGGATGTTGGAGGTGGTAAACCCAGGACATACCCACATCACATGTACGCCATCACCTACCAGTTCGGTGCGGATAGATTCCAGCCAGCCCTGGAGCGCAAATTTGGAGGCAGAATATCCGCTTCTTCCGGGTAAACCTCTGTAACCCGCGATAGAAGAAACGCCAACGATCGTACCTTTTCTTTCCAACAGGGAATTGAGCGCATACTTGGTGCAATACACCACTCCAAAATAATTAATATCCATCACCTTCCTGAACACATCGATGGTAGCTTCTTTCAACAGCGCTCGCATAGAGATGCCGGCGTTATTGATCAGCACATCAATGCCTCCGAATGACTGGATCGTAGATTCAATGAAATTCCGGCAGTCGTTTTCATTGCTCACATCCGCCACCACCGTATGAAGAGGATAGGAGGGATAGGCTGACTGCAGGTCGTATAATTTATCATGGTGCCGGCCGCAGGTTGACACGCGGGCGCCGCGGCGCAACAAAGTTTCCACCAATGCTTTTCCAATACCATCAGTTCCCCCGGTAATAACCACCACTTTATTTAAAAAATAATCAGACATAGGTGCTTTCTGTTCGCAAACGTAAGAAATGTTGCGAAGTCAGTTCTCATAATGATTCAGGACCGAACTTTTTCAGGTAGGCGATCAGCCAGGCAATGACCTCATTATAGGTGGCCAGTCCGTGTGGCTGGTTGTTCATTTTAAGGTAGCTGTTGTAAAAGTCTGAAACATAAGGTTGCATTTTATTTTTTCTTTTCTGTCGGAAAACAATCTCATCCCACCAGTCCTGACGGACTCGACGCTCCATATTTTTCAAAAGCAGGGACATGGATACCGAATCCCTTGCGGCCCTGTACTCATACAAGGCATCAAAAAACAATTCATAATAAACGGAATACCGGAAATCAACATTTCCGGAATTCTTATTTACCAGGTACGAAACAAAGCTGGCTTCATTCTCTTTTCCATAACCTACCTGGTGGGCGATCTCATGACCGATCACAAAAGGCTTGGTAAAAACAGGTTCCGCCGTATTGATCTGGGCTTCATTAGTGATGGGATTGATATAGCCACTGAATCCGAAATAATGCCCGATACCACTCAAAAGGGAAGCTTTTGTAGAAGGTGAAGGGTAGGAAAGGAATGGATATTGTGGCTGAATGTTCTTATACCCCTTGATACCTTCCTGAAATAAAAACTGGTTGTCATCGAGTTGTTGCCTTTTTATGGTGTCAATTAGCAGGGCAGCGGCATTTAGTTTTTGTTGTAATTGTAGGGTTAGGCTAAGGAGTTCCTGCCTGGAGTAAGGGGTGACCTTCAATTGTAACTGGCTGGCTATTCCGGAGCGGTTATAATTCAGTCCCCATGAAACATTAAAAACGAGGTATATCCAAAGAGCGATGCGCCCTATCACGAGTGCAGACTTCCAGTTCAAAACTTCCTTCATCCCCTTCTTCCTTACCAGTCGAAAACATTGGATGATCCTAATGAGGATCCATATCAATCCGGCAACATACAGAAGGTCGCCCACGCTGAACGGAATCCAACCAAAAAGCAGGCGCAGGACGCGTGAATAAAAAGGATAAAATCCATAGGTGTAGTACCTTTCCACCCAGGCCTGATGGAATGAAAAAAGCTTGATCAGAAGGCAGAGGATCAAAAGACTGAGGAACTTACGGTCGCTGACCAGGGTTTTCAGCATGTTTTTACGGCCAGTTTTCGTTAAAATCTTTGCTCAAAGTAGTCCATTTCAGGCGATTTCGCTTACCTTCGCGACCCGATTTAATTCAGTCAAAAACCGGATCCATGAGCAACAGGAGAGAATTCGAAATAGCTTTTGTTGGTTTGAGGCCTGGTGTTCATGAGTTTAATTATTCGGTTGATGACAGGTTCTTTGTAGAGTATAATGAGCAGGATTTCAAAAATGTAACGGCCCAGGTAAAGCTGGCGCTGGAAAAAAGCAACAGTTTTATGTTGCTTCGTTTTGAAATCGGTGGCAAGGCGGAGGTGACCTGCGACCGGTGCAATAATAACCTTCCTCTTCAGTTATTTGAAGAATTTAAGGTCATTATCAGGATGGCGGATGAACCCGAAGTGATGAATGAACAGGAAGAAGATCCTGATGTGTACTACATTTCCCGAGGGGAGAGCCATATTGATGTAAAGGACTGGATCTATGAATTCGTGAATCTGAGCATCCCGATGCAAAAGCTCTGTGAATTTGAAAATATGGATGGACCTTTTTGCAATCCGGCCGCGAAAGAAGTGTTGAACCAAATGAAGAACATCGATGCAGGTGTGGTGAACCCGATCTGGAAAGCACTGGAAAAGTTCAAGGGGCTGGAGGAGGGATGAATATCGAACCTGCCTGCCGGCAGGCAGGTATCGAACCTACCAGCCATTAGGCAAGTAACAGGTAACTAAATAGCTTTTAAAAATACATATTATGCCTAATCCCAAACGCAGACACTCGCAACAAAGAAGCGCTAAGCGCAGAACCCACTACAAAGCGGTGGCTGCCACGCTTTCCACCGACAAGGAAACAGGGGAACTTCATGTTCGCCATCGTGCCCATGTCAGCGAAGGAAAGCTTTATTACAAAGGCCAGGTGGTGGTGGAGAAGTCGCCCATCAAGTAGCAGGAGATGATGGTGAATTATAAATGTTAAGTGTTACCTGTATTTCATGTATTGAACATGCTTAAATACGAATTGTATTTTTCCTTATTGACAGTTTATTAATGACCATTCAACATCTGACATTTAGCATTTAACATTATGTCTCATGAACATCGGAATCGACATGATGGGGGGCGATTACGCTCCACTCGAAGCGGTAAAGGGAATTCAGCAATATGTAAGCGGAAGTAAGGTTCATTTAATTTTGATCGGAGATGAAAATGAATTGACAGCTCTCCTTTCCAAACATCCCATTTCAAACTCCTACACCATGGTTCATGCGCCCCAGGTCATTGGAATGCATGAACATCCTACAAAAGCTTTAAAGGAAAAGCAGCAATCTTCCATCGCCATCGGTTTTCAAATGTTGTCAGCAGGCACTATGGATGCATTTATCAGTGCGGGGAATACGGGCGCTATGCTGGTAGGGTCGTTGTATGGATTGAAATCTATAGAAGGGGTGTTGCGTCCAACCATTTCATCGATCATTCCCCGTGAAAACGGAACCACGGGCTTACTGCTTGATGTGGGTTTAAATGCTGATTGCAAGCCGGAGCAACTCAATCAGTTTGCGGTGATGGGTTCTGTATATGCACAGCTCATTCTGGGTATAGAGGAGCCAAAAGTAGCTTTGCTGAACATTGGTGAAGAGGAAGGTAAGGGCAACTTGTTGGCACAGGCAGCATATGGGTTATTGAAAAACAATTCACATATCCGGTTTATCGGTAATGTGGAAGGCCGCGATGTGTTTTTAGACAAAGCAGATGTGATAGTGTGCGATGGATTTACCGGCAACGTTTTGTTGAAGATGGCGGAATCGATGTATGGGATTACCCAGCGGCAACAATTGAAAACCGACTATTTTGACCGGTTCAATTTCGAGAACCAGGGTGGAACGCCCATTTTGGGAATTGCAAAACCGGTGATCATTGGACATGGAATATCAAAGGCCAATTCATTTGTGAATATGATTTTGCTGGCTGAGAAAATGGTGACCACCCATGTGATGCAGCGGATGAAAGAAGAATTGGAAGGCTAGTGAGAATTAGATGGTTGAGGAGGCAGTGAATTCATTATCAGATAATTTTTGGCTGCTAGGGGCCTGACCATTATTTTTGCACTCCTTTTATGGCTGCTTGGCAGCCGATCAATGATCTCGTAGCTCAGCTGGTAGAGCAATACACTTTTAATGTATGGGCCCTGGGTTCGAGTCCCAGCGGGATCACAAAAGGTCTGAACAATTAGTTCAGACTTTTTTGTTTTACATCTGGTGGGACGAGAAGTTTATCTGCCGTAGGCGGAAGTCCCAGCGG
>JANLYU010000070.1:0-4470 GCA_031365785.1 Flavisolibacter sp.
ATTCGTTGAAGTCTTTACGGTTGCCTTCCTATGAGATTGAAGAGTGGGTATCTAAAAAATATGTGGCTGAAGCAGAAGCGCTCCGCCCTCCCCTGTCATTATTAATAGACCATTTAGATTATATCGTCGGATTAATTGGGATGGACCATGTGGGTTTGGGATCAGATTTTGACGGAATAGAATCCGCTCCGCAGTCATTGGATGATGTACGTTCTTTTCCAATGATCACAAAAGAACTATTGGCACGGGGATACAGCAGAAACGATATTCGTAAAATACTGGGTGGAAATTTCATCCGCGTATTTCGTTCCGCACAGGCACATGGGCATGGGTGATGGACCATGGGTGATGGACCATGGACGATGGACCATGGACGATGGACCATGGACTGGGATAATGGACATTGGACCATGGACGATGGACGATGGACTGGGATAATGGACATTGGGCTATGGGCTATGGACTATGGACTATGGACCATGGACTCTCTAAAAACACAACTGCCATGAGTACTCAACTCCACAGCGAAATAAAAAAAGAATTCCAACTGGAAAGGCTGATACTTTTCAGTGACGCGGTGTTTGCCATCGCTATTACATTGCTGGCAATTGAAATTAAAATTCCCGAGCTGAACCGCCATACCGTTACCGATGAACAGTTACAACATGAGTTGGGCGAACTGATTCCGAGGTTCATTGGTTTTTTCATCAGTTTTATGATTATAGGTTTGTACTGGACCATTCACCACAGGATGTTCGGATACGTAGTGAACTATACTTCCCGCTTGCTTTGGCTGAACCTGATATTTCTAATGGCTGTGGTGTTAATGCCTTTCAGTTCGGCTTTTTACAGCGTGTATATACTCAGGCTGTTGATAACGCCTGCCATTTTGTATGTAGTCAACATTGTTTTTCTTGGAGTGATGAATTTCATCATGTGGATCTATGTTACACAACCAAAACTTAAGTTGGTGGAAGGCGTGACCAGGGAAGAACGGATTTATTTTTCCATACGGGCCATAACGGTGCCCTTCGTTTTTATTTTTGTGGCCGCGGTTTACCTGCTTATTTCCCCTCAGTTTGCTTTTTGGGTACCCTTATTTATTCCTCTGATCATGCGACTGATCAGGAAACGTTTTAAAATAAAATTATCTCACCAGGATTCTAACGTGACTTGATCACCCCTTTATTGATTTCCTTAACTTCCTTTATCTTAACTGTTCGCTAAATTCAAATATCATGAGAAAAATATTTTCTATTTTCTTTCTTGTGCTGGTTCATGCGCAGGCAGGCATGGCACAAACAGGTTCTGTTGCCCAGTTTAAATATTCCCATCCATTACAACCTGCTGTTCCGGAGTCCGTAGGCGTTTCATCCGAAAGGCTCAACAGGATTGACAGCAACCTGGCGAAATGGGTTCGTGACGGGCGCACCAATGGTTGCGTGGCCATGATCGTGAGAGATGGAAAAATTGTGTACAACAAGGCATTTGGATTTGATGATCCCGAAAAAACAAAACCCATCCGCACGAACCAGATCTACCGCATCGCTTCCCAGACAAAAGCCATCACCAGTGTAGCGGTGATGATGCTATATGAAGAAGGAAAATTTTTACTGGATGATCCCATTTCACTGTACCTGCCTGAATTCTCGAAACCCAGGATACTTGATCAATTCAATCCTGCAGACAGTTCGTTTACCACCAAGCCTTCAAAATCCGAGATCACCATCAGGCAATTACTCACCCATACTTCCGGTATCGGTTATGCGCAGATTGGTAGTAAAGAAGCCAATGCAATTTATTTCAAAGCAGGTATAACTGCCGGCATTGGCGTGGAAGCAGGAAAAAACCTGGAAGATGACATGAAAAAATTGGGCAGGCTACCCCTGATGCACGAACCCGGTGAAAAATTTACTTATGGACTGAATGCAGATGTTTTGGGTTATCTGGTGGAGGTACTTTCAGGCATGAGGCTGGACCAGTTTTTTCAATCCAGAATATTTCAACCCCTTGGAATGAACGATACTTATTTTTATCTCCCCAGGGAAAAGCAAAGCAGGCTGGCAAGCCTTTACCAGGAAGAAAACGGCAAATTAAAAAGGTTAGATGAAGACATCATTAATAATGGCACCTTTCACGTACAATATCCAAAAACAGCCGGTATTTATTTTTCAGGAGGAGCCGGTCTTTCATCCACAGCCCTTGATTATGCCATTTTTCTTCAGATGCTACTGAATGGAGGCGAATACAATGGCCACCGGTTATTGTCACGCAATACGGTACGGATGATGACGATGAACCAGATCGGTGATGTCAATTTCGGAGCTAATAAATTTGGTTTGGGTTTTAGTATTACAACAGAAAAAGGAAGCAGCCTTCTTCCAACGCCAGAAGGTGTATTTGAATGGGGAGGCGCTTTTTCCACCACCTATTGGGCTGATCCGAAAGAAAAGTTAATTGGAATTTTTTACCGGCAATTGTGGAAATCCACACACGGTGATGCACCTAATAAATTCAAAGTGCTGGTATACCAGGCATTGAATGATTGATGAATATCAAATTGCAAGGAATGGATCAATTAAATTTAGGAATTGGCACCAGGCTGCAACATACGCAATATGGACCAGGCGTGATCGTGGGTATCCGGTACGCCACCTACCAGGTTTCTTTTATCAACCATGGAATCAAGGAAGTAGATAAGGATGATCAAAAGCTGGAAGAAATCATTCCAGAAAATGTAACAGAAGAAATTGAAACCCACGCGGAAGTAGAAAAGTCGATTCTTAAAATTCTTCGTTCATGGAATGGTGTAAGCGAAGTTGTACGATTGGGCGACCGGTGGACAGGGGGAACACTGCTGTTGCAACCAGCCGATAAAACATTGAAGCCAAAAGAAATTCCGATAGATGACTTTTTTCACAAGATCGTGATGCTCCGCGACCGGTTGAGGGTCATGGAGCAACAGATTAATGCGCATAAAAAGTTGTCTGAGGAGGATAAGGTCAATCTGCAGCAATACCTCACCAGAATATATGGCACCCTCACCACCTTCAATGTGCTTTTTAAGAACAAAGAACAATGGTTTATTGGCGACAAGGGAAGCAGTGAATGAGCTGCTAGGAGAGTGTTCTTTTACTCAGGGCAATTCTTTCATCTGTTTTCATGTCGGGTTTATCGAGCAATAAAATAATAGCTATCAGGCACGTGCCCGCAAAAAAACACAAACCAAGCATCAGGCCGTGCATGGGCTGTCCATATACTACCTGCCGTCCATTTTCCATTTGTGTGATGGTTGCTGTGGTAGAGCGGTAAATGGCATAACCTATGGAACCAGCTGCCAGCAAAATAAGTAGTAAAATGATAGATTGTCTGTTCATATCTAATTTTTATGGTTGATACACACCGGAGCAATTTTTATACCATCAGTGCGCAGGCAGAGGATGGCATACATTCGGATCACATCACTCTGCTCCAGGGTGCTTTCAATAACATAAGTAACCTACTCCTACAAATCCTGGTAAGGTATTTTTTACGCTTAATTTTAACTATGAAATGGTTGATCGTTTACCTGCAGTTCTTCCCCACCACTCACCTATCTGCGCAGGATAGTGTGGACCTGGTGATCAGCAACGGCCGTATTTTAGATGGAACAGGGAATTCGTGGTTTTATGGTGGGGTTGCCATTAAAAATGGAAAGATCTACAGGGTGGGCAACGTAACCGGGATGAAAGCTACTCATACGATTGATGCCCGCAACAGGATCATTTGTCCCGGCTTTATAGATGTGCATACACATATTGAGGGTGATGAAAGTAAAAACCCAACTGCAGATAATTTCGTTTTAGATGGCGTCACCACCGTTATAACAGGTAATTGTGGAGCTTCCAATGTGGATATAAAAAAATATTTTGAGCGGCTGGATTCCATCAGGCTGTCCATCAACGTGGCTTCTCTGATCGGGCACAATGATGTGCGCAAATCCGTCATGGGAACTGCCAACAGAAAGCCTACAGTTGCAGAGCTGACTCATATGGAAGCGTTGGTGGAACAGGGGATGAAAGATGGCGCTGTTGGTTTCAGTACAGGCCTGATTTATATTCCGGGCACTTATTCAGTTACCGATGAAGTGGTGGCGCTTGCAAAAATAGCGGCCAGGTACAAAGGGATCTACGCGTCGCATATGAGAGATGAAGGTGACAGTGTGGTGCAGGCTATTGAAGAAGCATTACATATTGGCCGAGAAGCGAACATGCCGGTGGAGATCTCACATTTCAAATTAAGCGGACAGCAAAACTGGGGGCGCAGCAGGGAAACTGTTGCAATGATTGGGAAGGCAAGAGCGGAGGGCATTGATGTAACGATCGATCAATATCCCTATACGGCCAGCAGCACTTCCTTAAGTACCTTATTGCCCGACGAAGTTTTGGCCGATGGCCAGGATTCCATCAATGCGCGTTTGCAGCGTGCGGA
>JANLYU010000110.1:0-2004 GCA_031365785.1 Flavisolibacter sp.
GCTGCATATCCAGTTCCTGTTTCATATTGGAAATTCCGGATGCATTCACGCGCCTGCCATCAACATCCATGTACATGTTCAGCAGGTTGAAACTCCGTAAAAAATTACTGACTCTTCCCCTTCCATACAGGTCATATGCTCCCGCCAGCACCACGTCCTTTACTTTAAAAGGTTCAGGTGAGGATACGATGCCAATCATTCCATTGGCTACAGTAACACCGTAATAAGCGGAAGGGTTGATCTGTTCAGCCCTGATCTTCCAGGGATCCTGTGCTGCAGTTAGAATACTGTATAACCCCATTATAAAAACAAGCAATGAGCGGTACTTCATTCTGTGAATTTAGGAATGCTATACTGAATGAGTAAAGTTTTATTTAAGCAAAATAGAACAGCCGACATTAAATTGCGGCAGATATGAAAAAATGGCTCCAGGTGGCATGCTTACTACTATTGATTTTACTGGCATGCATTTATTTGTTGATTCCCAACCAGATTTCTATCCATCGTAAGCTAACGATTGAAGCCAATGCCCAGGCTTCTTTCAGAACCTTGCTGGATGGCGATGCGTGGGATAAATGGTGGCCCGGTGAAAAGAAAATGAAAGACGGTCACCTGCGTTATTATTATAATGGATATTTTTTTGCAGCCATTGACCAGAAAATAAATGCCCTGGTGATTTCAGTGACCCATGAGGAATTCAAAGCCACAACCGTACTGAATTTCTTTTCAGACAGGCAAGGTGAGGTGGTTTTTTTCTGGGAAGGAGAAGTGCCGGCTACACTGATGCCGGGAAAGCGAATCACCTATTTTTTTGAAGCACGTTCGCTCGAAAAAACAATGGGAACCATTTTACATCAACTGGGCGCTTATTTTTCCAAACCTGACCAGTTCTATTCCATTCATATAAAAGAAGAACAGGTTCGTGATTCCATTTTAGTTTCCACCTATGAACAATCTATTGCTTACCCCTCCACAGATTTGATATACCGCCTGATCCACCAGCTAAAAAATTATACGGCATCGCAAAACGCTCATGAAACAGGTTTACCCATGTTGAATGTCAGCACCAGCGACAGCCTTCATTATGTTACCCGCGTGGCCTTACCCGTAGACAGGAAATTAAACTCGTCAGGAACTATTACTTTTAAAGGGATGCTTGGCGGCGGAAAAATTCTGGTAGCTGAAATAAAAGGCGGACCTGCCGCCATACAAGAGGGTTTCAGGCAATTGGAATTATATGTCAATGATAACAAGCGCATCGCCCCTGCCATTCCTTTTCAGTCGCTCGTAACCGACCGTTCTGCAGAGCGGGATACCTCTAAATGGATCACCAGGCTTTATTACCCGGTGATGTGAATGGATGGTCCATGGGCTATGGGCTATGGTCCATATTCCTTCACCCTGATCACTAAAGTACTATCGTTATTCCGTGCCAGGATATAAGCTTTTTTTCCATCAATGCTGATGTTACCTATTCGCCTGACCTGTCCCTTCACTATAAAATCTTTTAATGAACCAGGCGCAAATTCACCCTTTCCCCGATTGATCAGCAACGTGCCGAAGTCAGCATCGTAGCGGCCCATTTCCATATTGTTCTCATAGAAGTTCCCAGCTAAAAGAATATCTGGAAGGCCATCTTTATTGGCATCCATCACCACGCCATCCCTGAAAGTAGTCAATTGTGCCTGCCAGGGCAAGGCTTTGGTTTTAAATTGTAAATTTCCTTCATTGATGAGCACTGCATTAGAAAAATAATCAGCAGAGAGTAAAAACGAATGTTTCATTTTATCCGCTCCGAATAATTCTTTCAGATGAGCGCTGGCAAAATCTTTTGCCAGCAAAAATTTCTTCTTCAGAACGGGCATCTGTTTCTCCAATTCGGCTTTACTGGCGAAAGGAATTTCCTTTCCTGCTACGTAATAAGTTAGCAGCTGTTCTTTTTTGCCGTTGTCATCAAAATCATTGTAGTATAATTTCACAGGTTCGTTGACAGAAGCTTTCAAC